>JAGBVY010000112.1 GCA_017630115.1 Tidjanibacter sp.
CGGTGAGTTTGCCGTTGAGCTCGGGAATAACTTTGCCTACTGCCTTAGCTGCGCCGGTCGAGCTGGGGATGATGTTGCCACCAGCAGCGCGGCCACCACGCCAGTCTTTTACCGAAGGACCGTCAACAGTCTTCTGGGTAGCGGTGGTTGCGTGAACGGTAGTCATAAGACCCTCTACCATACCGAACTTGTCGTTGATAACTTTTGCAAGGGGAGCCAAGCAGTTGGTGGTGCAAGAAGCATTCGAAACGATGGTCTGACCTGCGTAGGTATCGGTATTAACACCGCATACGAACATAGGGGTATCATCTTTCGAAGGAGCCGACATAACTACATATTTGGCACCAGCTTCGATGTGAGCCTGAGCTTTCTCTTTGGTCAAGAAAAGACCGGTGGACTCAACAACGTACTCAGCCTCAACCTCGTTCCATTTCAGATCGGCGGGGTTGCGCTCAGCGGTTACGCGGATAGCGTTGCCATTAACAACGAGTTTGCCATCAACAACCTCAACAGTACCGTTGAATTTGCCGTGTACGCTATCGTATTTGAGCATATAAGCCATATACTCAACATCAATAAGGTCGTTGATACCAACTACCTGAAATTTGTCTGCCTGATTGCAAGCAGCGCGGAATACCAAACGACCGATACGACCAAAGCCGTTGATACCAATTTTAATCTGTGCCATAATTCTTTGTTTGATTAAGTGTTACTATATTTTGTTGTTAATCTATTCACACCACAAATGTACAAACTTCCCTCTATTTACCAAAACTATTATTAAATTTTTTTAGTAACTCTCCGAAAAAGTAACAATTCCTTAACGTCGGCCACCAGCCGATGGGTGAAAACGACCCAAAATCAAAGGGCTAACTCATTGGTGTACTTAGGTCATTAGACCTTTGACGTTAGACATTGGACAGATATTAGTTGTGGGTCACTAATCCTCCTTAAAATCGACATACTCGCCAACGTCGTCGCTGACACGTTTCTTGGTGGTTGTGCCGCCATCGACCTTCACCCTGCCCTCATCGGGGTTGGTGGGGCGGGAAGTATTTTGGAAACCGCCAAAGCGCCAAGTGTAGCCTCTGAACTCCTCGCCACGCGCTCTGGCCTCACGCTGAGCCCTGCGAACCTTATAGCGGAAGATGAGCACACCAATCAGCGCCATCATAATGAAGAAACCTATGATTCCAAAAATCAGACCGAAAATATCGCCCAAAGAGATTGTCCCTGTAAGCAACAGAAACAATACAATAATCCAAATCCAAAGAGTTAATTCGCTTCTCATATCTATTTTTTTAGTTGTCAGTTATCAGTTTTTTAGTTTTTAGCTCCGCGCCACCTCCCCTGACATAGGGGAGGAGTGGTTGTGGGGCGAAAATAAATTCAAAATTCAAAATTCAAAATTATTTTGACTTAGGGCGGTTGACGGTTGACGGTTGACGGTCGTCGGTTGACGGTTGACGGTCGTCGGTTGACGGTTGACGGTCGTCGGTCGTCGGTGTTACGCCTTCGAGGCTCTATACGCCCTCTTCACTCCATCGATGCGCTGTATGGCATAGGTCACCATATCGGCCACACTTGACGAGGGAACCTCCACACTCACCGAGCCACCCAACAAATTATCCCTCATTGGCGAGAGGGCTATGGAACGTATGCTTATGTGCAAGCTGCCGATGGTTTCGGTAATCTGGTTGAGTATGCCCGTAGTATCCTCGGCCACCACCCTAATGGAGGCGATGAAACTACCCTTACTTCTCTCACCCTTCCAACGTGCCGCAATGATACGGTAGGGGTATTGTTCCCTAAGTCGGCGTGCATTGGGGCAGTCGGTGCGGTGGATGGTCACCCCCTTATTTATGGTGGTGAAACCAAATACATCATCGCCAAAAATGGGGTTGCAGCAGCGTGCCGTATGCCAAGCCAGACCACCAACGTGGTCGCCCAGCACAAGTTCCTCGTTGTTGTTTTCCTCATTTTTGGGTGTGGGGGCCTTAGGCTGTGCAACCGCAACGGGCTGAGGATTCTGTTCACCCTCAATATGGCGCACAACAATATCCTTCACATCGGCCATATCTATCTTCTCATCGACAATTTGGCCGTAGAGTTCCATACCTGTACGCAGTTTGAAGTGCTTGCAGAGTAGCGTCACGGCGTCGTCAATGGCTATGGCGAGTTTCCAGTTTTTCAATTTGCGTTCCAACTCCTCGCGGCCCAGACGTGCGAGTTTGCTCTCCTCCTCCCTCAGGAAAGCCTTGATGCGGCTGCGGGCCTTGCTCGTAACCACAACACTGAGCCAGTCGGCCTTAGGCCTCTGATTCTTTGAGGTGAGGATTGTAACGATGTCGCCGTTACGCAGAGGCTCTTTTATGGAGACATTGCGCTGGCCTATGCGTGCGCCCACACAACTACTACCCACCGAAGTGTGGATGTCGAAGGCAAAGTCGAGCACCGTAGCTCCGTCGGGTAGCTTGCGGATGTCGCCCTTAGGGGTAAAGACAAAGACCTCGCGATTGGTGGCAAAGGCGTTGAGTTTGGTATTGAGGCCCGACTTGGAGTCGCTCTCCTCAATAATCTCCCTCAGGCGCGAAAGCCACTCTTCGTGGCTCAGGCTACCACCGCCAACGCCCTTGTAGCGCCAGTGGGCAGCAATGCCTCGCTCGGCCACCTCGTCCATACGCTCGGTGCGAATCTGTATTTCGACCCACTCACCAAAGGCCGAGACTGTTGTATGGAGCGACTCGTAGCCGTTGCTCTTGGGGATGGAAATCCAATCCCTCATACGCTCAGGGTTGGGGGTGTAGAAGTCGGTAACAATCGAGAAGACACTCCAACAGAGCATCTTCTCCTGCTCGGGCTCACACTCAATGATGATGCGTATGGCAAATATGTCGAATACCTCGTCGAAACCCACCTGCTGCTTCTGCATCTTGCGCCAGATGGAATAGACACTCTTGGTGCGACTTTTCAGGTGGTAGCGTATGCCACTCTCGCGCATCTTCTTTTCGATTGGGGCGAGGGTGTCGGCTATAAGCTCCTCACGACGTGTGGCACTCTCGTCGAGTTTGCGACGTATCTCAGCCGAAGCCTTGGGCTCGATGTGGGAGAAGGATATCTCTTCCAGTTCGCTCTTGATGTTGTAGAGGCCGAGTTTGTGGGCTATTTGGGCATAGAGGTTCATACTCTCCCAACACTTTTGCATCTGCTTCTCCTCGGGGAACATATCTATTTGGCGCATAACCTCCAAGCGGTCGGCCAATTTCAGAAGTATGACGCGGGGGTCGGTGGAGTAGGTGATGATAAGGTCGCGGAAATCCTCAATCTGGTCTTTGTCGGTCTTGGTGCGGATTTTCGATATGTCGTTCATACCCAGTATGATACCCACAGGGGCCTCGCCAAAGAGCCTATTGATGTCGGCCAGAGCTACAAGTTCCATACGGGCAGCGTCGTGCAACAAGGCCGCCACAACCGAGTTGCGCCCCAGACCAATCTCTCGTGCCACAATCGCAGCCGTGGCCACCGAGTGACCCACAAGGGGCGAGCCGTCGTAGCGCTCGTGCCCTTCGAGGGCCGTTGCAGCCATCTCCAAAGCCTGACCTATCAGCCCTACGCTATGAGGGCTGAACACCTCTTCGCAGAGGGTCATAAAATCGGCGTATTGTTCCTTATACGACATTTTAAGTTTATTTATTCCGTCTAACTAAAACCTAACTTTCCTTATTCTAAAAAACGGCTGTGCAGCGCCTTTATTATTGCACCCACAGCCGTCTGACCAATTTATCCTACTTTGTGTAGTTCGAGGCTACCAAATAACAACTCTATCCTCGGGTGCGCGATACATATCGCCGTCGGTAATATCGAATGCCTCATACCAATCGGCAATGTTGGGCAGGGTGCCATTTACCCTCCATTTACCCAGCGAGTGAGGATCGACCTTCGTCAGGCGCACAATCTCCTGCTCGCGGATGTTCTGTGCCCAGAGGGTGGCGTAGGAGATGTAGAACCTCTGTTCGGGAGTGAAACCGTCGATAGACTCAGGACGCTCTCCGCCCCACGAATCTCTCAGTGCGGTCATTGCCACTCGCAAGCCACCTTGGTCGGCAATGTTCTCACCGAGGGTAAACTGACCATTGGCGTGCAATCCCTCCTTATTGACCTCAATGGCATTGAACTGCTCAACAAGCACCTGAGCCCTCTTGTCGAAAGCCTCGGCATCCTCCTTAGTCCACCAATCGTTGAGGTTACCATCTTTGTCGTACTGGCGACCTTGGTCGTCGAAACCATGGGTCATCTCGTGGCCAATAACAACACCGATAGCGCCATAATTGACTGCATCGTCGGCGTCGGGATTGAAGAATGGGGGTTGCAGAATAGCTGCGGGGAAGCAAATCTCGTTGGTGGTGGGGTTGTAGTAGGCATTGACCGTCTGGGGGCTCATAAGCCACTGCTGCTTATCGACAGGCTTGCCCAAGTCGGCCAAGTTGTCGGCTGTGTGCCAAGCACTGGCCGCGCGAACATTCTCCAAGTAGCTCTTACGAGGGTCAATCTCCATAGCCGCATACTCCTCCCAGCTGTCGGGGTAGCCAATCTTCACGGTGAAGGAGGCCAACTTTTCGTGGGCCTTCTCCTTGGTGGCAAAGCTCATCCAATCCAAAGCGTCGATATGTTTACCCAGCGCCTTTTGAAGGTTGGCAACAATCTCCACCATCTTGCGTTTATACTGCTCGGGGAAGAATTTTTCTACATAGCGTTTGCCCACAGCCTCCGAAAGATTGCCGTCGGCCACACTGAGCGAGCGTTTCCAACGAGGACGCTGCTGCTCGCTGCCCGAAAGAGTGCGACCATAGAAGTCGAAGTGGGCCTCGGAGAAGTCGTCGGAGAGGTAGTTGGCAGCACTACGAATCTCGTGGAAGAGCAGGTAGTCCTTTATAACACGCAACTCCTCACGAGCCAAAAGTTCATTGGCACGAGCCAAAGCGGGGCGCTGGCTTACAACCAACTCGGCAGGCATCTTAAAGCCCAATGCCTTGGCGTAGGCATCCCAATCGATGGCCTTAAACTCCTTTTTCAACTCTCTAAGAGTGAGCTTATTGTAGTTCTTCTGAGGGTTGCGACGCTCCACATTGGTAAAGTGCGACTCAGCAAGCGAGTGCTCCACCTTCATAACCGACTCGGCAATACGCTCAGCCTCCTCAGCAGAGTAACCAACCAAGCCCACCACCCTCTTGATGTAGCCGGTGTAGGCTTCGCGAATGGTGGCGGCGCTCTCGTCGAAGTAGTAGTCGCGGTCGCCAATGCCCAGGCCTGCCTGACCTATGTAGAGAACATTCAGAGAGGTATTCTTCTCGTCGGGTCCAACACCACTGGCAAAGAAGGGATTGCAACTTGCGCGGTGCATCCAACCCAACAGAGCACTCAGTTCGCCACGGCTACCCACCGACTCAATTTTGGCCAATGGGCCACGCAAAGGTTCTGCCCCCTCACGGTTGAGCCTCACACTATCCAAGCCCAAGCGATAGAGGTCAGCGAGTTTCTGCTCCACCGAGCCTGCGGCAGCCTGCACACCCTCAATCTCCGAGAAAAGTTGCTTTACTCTCAGCTCGTTGCTTTGGCGCAGCATATCGAAAGCACCAAAGCGCGAATACTCGGCCGAGAGTGGGTTTCGCTTCTGCCAACCAGCCGTAAAGCGTTCATAGAAATCGTCCTCAACTTTGTAACGTTTGTCGAAGTTTGCGGGATTCAACGCAGGTACCTTCTCGGACTCCTTAGCATCAGCAGGTGCGTCCGACGATTTGATGGCCGACACGATAGGACCAAGCAGTCCCACAAAGCACAAACAACCCAAAATTGCAATCATTTTCTTGTTTAGTTTCATAAAAAACAGATTCGTTGTATTAGTGTTTAAGTCATTATTTCCAACAACAATGACGCAAAGATAATCTTTTTTGGAATATATATATAGTTGTATAACTCTATTTTTTGAGGGCAAAAATTGCAAAATCGGATTTTGTAGCTAAATTTGTAATCAGTCAGAGGCAACTCCTCTAACCAAAAAAACAAATTTTTCACGACTATGAAACGACTATTTATGCTCCTGTTGGTTGGCACGTTAGCACTCAGCTCAGCAGCCCCCACACAAGCACAAGTGGACCACCGTTGGGAAATTAAGGCCAGTGCAGGACTCCTATCCACACCCGAATACATAAACCTCATTTTGATTGGTCTTGGCTCATTAAACTTCGATGACAATCTCGTGCGCCAAGAGTTTACCCCCTGCACAGCACTCAATGTGGAGATTTACCGACAAGTAAACCATTGGCTTCAAGTTGGCGCCTCACTCTCGTCGGGCTACGCCAATGTCAGCACCTCCCAACCCGAAACCGGCACTATGAGTCGCCACACAGGTTCGTTCCACACATCGCTCTGCCTTACGGCCAACACTCGCTATAAACAGAAGAAAAATCTCTCCTACTACGGCTCGTGGGGCTTGGGTGCGAGTATGTTTGTCCTTACTCAAAAAGGTGACGATCTGAACGAAACAAATGTCGCCCCCATCCCTATGCTTAACATCTATCCGTTTTGTATGAAAATTGGCAATCTTAGAGGTGCCTATTTAGAGGTTGGTTGGGGCGCAAAAGGAGTTGTTAATTTCGGCGGTTTTGTAAGATTCTAAAACATTATGAATAAAACATTTAGCTTCATTCCACAAGGCGGCGTTTGTTCGCGCCTAATAGAGGTTGAAATCACCCCCGATGGGGTGGTCGAAAATGTGCGTTTTACGGGCGGTTGTCACGGCAACACACAAGGCGTTGCAGCGCTTGCCAAAGGGCGTCACGCAAGCGAAGTTATTGCAGCCCTCGAAGGCATAAATTGCAAGGGCAAAGGGACCTCCTGCCCCGACCAATTGGCCCTCTCTCTTCGCAAGGCTTTGGAGGGTCAAATCTAACCACACGACAGACCCCAAACTCACAAAAACAGCCCACTTCAATGGCGGAGTAAAATCACTCGATTTTGCCCCGCCCTTTTTGTTTCGTCATCCTCCAAAGGACAAATTTCCCTAAGAATGACACAAAAAGCCCATCTACGATGGGAATATGAGGAAAAATTACTATATTTGTCCGCTTATAATCGGAAAATTATAAATCGAAAAATATATAAAGCTATGTTGAAACGAATTTTAGTGTGTGGTATGCTTGCCCTAATGCTATCGGCTTGTGGCAGCCACAAAGACCTCTCCTACTTTCAGGAAATTACCACGAGTGGCGAGCTTGGGAGCAATGCTGGTCAGCTCAACACAATCCAACCCGGCGACGTTCTGACAATCTCCGTTTCGTCGTCGAAACCCGAACTTGCCATCCCCTACAACCTCTTCTCGGCACGTTCGCAAGTGGCAAGCAGTGTATCGGGCGTAAACTCGTCGAGCCGAGTTATCTCCAACGTGAGCTACGAGGGCTACACAGTAGGTAGCGACGGCACTATTGAGTTCCCCGTATTGGGCACTATTGAAGTTGCTAATCTGACCCGCGAGCAGATTGCCGACAAACTCAAAGAGATGCTCTCGCCCGTTATGCCCGACCCCGTAGTTACTGTAACCCTGCTGAACTTCTACGTTACAGTCATCGGCGAGGTTGCACACCCCGGCACCTACAACTTCCCCGGCGATAGGCTCACTCTCTTGGAGGCCTTGGGCTTCTCGGGCGACCTTACCGTCTATGGCAATAGGGAGAAGGTGATGGTTATCCGCGAGGAGAACGGCTCACGCCACGTTGAGGTTATGAATCTCAAATCGAAGGATATTTTCTCCTCGCCCTACTTCTACCTCAGGCAGAACGACGTTGTCTATGTTGAGGCTGTGGGCGCAAAGGCCAAGTCGGTTTCGACCTTCACAACCTACTTCCCCGTTATCACATCGCTTGCATCGCTCGGTTCGACCATTGCAATGATGATTTATTACATCACCTTCGCTTCGTCGCGACTTTAACCAACTAACACCGAAATAGTTATGGCTATGGAAAACAATATGCAACAAAACGCAGCACCTCAGCAAAACCCCGAAAATGAGGGTATGGAGATTTCACTCAGGGGAATTTGGAAATTCTTTATTGGCAACTGGTTTTGGTTCTTGGTGTCGGTTGTAGGATGCCTTGCAGCAGGCTTCCTCTACTGCAAAATTTCGCCCAAAATCTACTCTTCGTCGGCTCTTATCTATGTCGATGAGAACGCCTCGCGAAGCGTTAAGTCGGACGTGACGACAATGACAAACCTGAGGATGATGCGCCAGACTTCGGTGGTGGACAACGAGGCTGCCATTCTGCGCTCGCACAGCCTGATGTATAAGGTTGTCGATAACCTCAAACTCAATGTCATCTACAAGACTCAGGCCAAACTCCGCAAGGTGGAGGTCTATGGTCCTTCGGTGCCTGCACAGGTAGTTGTCGATTCGCTCCAACGCCCCTTCAACATCGAAATTAACCTCACCCCCGAGAAAGTTTCGGGTACTATCAAATACACTCTCCCCAGCAACAACGAGATCGAAAAGAGATTTTCGGCCAGCTACGACGAGCCTATCTTTGGCGATATGGGTATTATCCGCATCGTTAAGAACGAGCGCTATGAGGACTTCAACGAGGTCATCAAGAACAACGACAAGTATTTCGTAAGCGTGGTTAATCCCAAGCGCTACGCTCGTGCTTTGGGTGCAAACCTCTCGGTTGCCCCTTCGAGCAAGACCACCAGCCTTATTTCGGTGGGTATGAAGAGTGCAGTGCCTCAGAAATCGGCCGACATCGTAAACGAACTCATCTACGTCTATAACGAGGACGCCAAAGAGGGCGAGAGGGCTGTTGCTCGCGCCACTATGGAGTTTGTCGATGAGCGTCTGGCTATTGTTGGTGGCGACCTTGAATCGGTAGATAGCAGCGTTGAAAACTACCGCAAGGACTCGCGCAGTGTGAGCCCCACCACCGAGGCAAACCTCTACATCCAGTCTGCCGCCCGTTTGGAGGAGCAGAGTGTTGAGATTGAGACTCAGATTAGCATCCTGAAAGATATTCTGGCATCAGTTAAGGCCGTAAGTGGCAAGGTAGAGCTTATCCCCAACATCGGTATCGAAGATGACTCGCTCAACAAACTTATATCCGACTACAACCAAGCTGTATTGGAGTTTAAGACTATGGGTGGCGAGGACAAACTATCCAACCCCTCGGTAGCGACTATAAAAGATAGAATTATCTCTATGCAGGGTCTGCTTCCCGCATCTATCAAAAACATTCAGAGCTCGCTCGAAGTACAGCTCCGCTCGGTTAATCGCCAGATTGCCGAGAACGAGGCTAAGGTAAGCAATCTGCCTTCGATTGAGAAGGGCACCCAGTCGATTATTCGTGACCAGCAGATTAAAGTACGCATCTATGAGTTCCTGCTCAACAAGAGGGAGGAGACGAGTCTTAAACTTGCCACTACCGCTCCCGTATCGAGGGTGATTGATGCTGCCGAGCCTGCTGCTTTGCCTATCTCGCCCCGCACTATGATGATTATGCTGTTGGCGCTGATTATGGGCTTTGTTCTTCCCGTAGTGATTATCTTCATTGCAGAGGCTATGAGGGTTAAGATTTACTCTGTGGAGGAGGTTGAGGCTTCGATAGGTGGCAATGTGCCCATTGTAGGTGCAATTCCTTCGAAGGAGAACCGCCACACCAGCGACGTTATGGTTACTCCCAACAGCCGTGACGCTGTGTCGGAGGCCTTCCGTATGGTGCGTACCAACATCGACTTTATGATGCCTAATGGTGGTCAAACCATTATGGTAACCTCCACCGTTCCATCGGAGGGTAAGACTACCGTTGCGCTCAACATCGCTCTTTCGTTTGTCATCACCGGCAAGAAGGTTATCATTGTCGATATGGATATGCGTAAGGGTTCGATGGAGAAACGTGTGGGCGCAGTTCACCACAGCAAGGGTATCGTTACCTACTTAGTAGGCAAGGAGAGTAATATCGACAATCTTATTGTTAAGGATTGCGTACACGGCGTTGATGCTTTGTTTGTAGGCACCATTCCTCCCAACCCTGCCGAGCTTCTGATGCGTCCCGAGTTGGACAATGTATTTAGAGAGTTGCGTAGTAGGTATGACTATATCATTATCGACACCGCTCCTATTGCATTGGTTACCGATACGATGATTGTAAACCGCCTTGCCGATATGACTCTCTACTGTATGCGTATGGGTCATACCGACAAGAACAGCCTCGATACAGTTAAGGCCATTTCGTCGCGCAAGTCGCTCAACAATATGGGTATCCTCATTTCGCAGGTTGGCGCCGGCAAGCTCTACTACGGTGGTGAGAAGAGTAGCAAGGGCTACGGCTACGGCTATGGTTATGGCTACGGTTACGGCTATGGTTACGGCTATGGTTATGGCAACGAGGAGAAGAAGAAAACTGTATTCCAACGTATTGTAAGCCGTCTAAAAAGGAAAAAGTAGCTAAATAATTGGGAATTATAAAATTATTTTCTTACATTTGCCTAAGAGTAAGAAAGAAACCTTATAAACAATAACATTAAACCTTACAATTATGCAACAGTTAGTAGAGAAAATCAATGCTCAGATTGAGCTTTTCCAAGAGAATGCAAAACTTCAAGTAGAGAAAGGCAACAAAGCTGCTGGCACTCGCGCTCGCAAAGCCGCTTTGGAGGTTACTAAACTTATGAAAGAGTTCCGCAAAGCTTCGGTTGAGGCTGCAAAATAATTTGCAAGAGCACAAACAAGAAGGGATGATGGCAATGCTATCATCCCTTTTTGTTTGTGTAGTAGAGAGGTGTTAGAGTGTGTGATAGGGTGCAGGGCGAACTGTTCTACACCACTGCTTGCTACTTTTCTATGCGCCACTGACGCATAGAAAAGATAATCGTATCGAGCGCATAGCGGCCTCCGCCACTTATGGCCAAGGTGGCATAAATGCCCGCATAGACAACCTTCAACTCGGCCTGTGCGAAGCCTTGGTGGGGGAAGAAGAGGAAGGCTGCGGCGACCATTATCACAATCATAACTATGGAAGTTAGACGTGTGAGCAGACCTATGGTGAGCATCACTCCCGCCACAGCCTCCACAACCCCAACGATGGATAGAACCTCCGATGGGCTAAATCCCAAGACCGAGGGGTAGAGTCCCTCCAACCACATATAATCTTGCGACTTGGTTATGGCCTGCGTGAAAAGCAACACTCCCACAAAGAGCCTCAGAAAAAGGGTCGCCTTGTCCGATGCTGCCGAGAGCCCGGGTAGCAGCCTATCTTCTTCAACGAGCAATCTGCGTTTTGCATTGGTATATGATTTCCTACTCATAAGTGTGTTTTTTCTACTTCAACGAGCAATTCTTGTGCCCTTGTGACGAAAATGGCAGGAAATAATCATTGAGAAATATGAAAAAAAGAGGAAAAATTAGTTCGTTATGCAACGTTTTGATACCTTTGCGCGTCTAACTTAGAAATAACCTTTCCATACACTAAATCCCTGCCGGAAATAGGATTATGAAGATAGGCAACGCACTTCCTTTCCTCCTCGCATCCTTCATCACATTGGCGGCCACAAAGCCTGCCAGCGCACAACTTTTTGAGGAGGATTGGGAGCTGCGATTTGGCATCGGCAATAAGGGCATA
>JAGBVY010000113.1 GCA_017630115.1 Tidjanibacter sp.
ATAGGCAGAGTAGGTGTGACCATAGGCATATTCTGTATAGGAGCTCGAAGCATTGTTGTAGTAGTGGCCATCGGCATTAAACTCCATTGTGCCGCTAAAATCAACTGTGCAAATATCCCTACAACCCTCAATAGTGGTCGAAAGGCTCTTTACAACCAAAATGTCGTTTTGGTCGTAAACGCCATCGCCATTGCGGTCGGATGTGTCGCAGAACTCGATATTGTAGCTTGTTTGGTCGAAGGGGCGAAGTTCGTCGTTCACACGGAAGAAGAGCTCGGTACGACCATCCTTGCCCGATGTGGCATTTGTTTCCAACCATTCGGGGGTATTAGCGCCCAGATTCCACTTGAAGTTGGCCTCAACAACCAACCTCTGCATCCATATATCGTTAAACCAGCGCCAGTCGAGCGACTCAATGGCTGTGGTGGAGTAAACCCAATTGCCCTCTTCATCCTGAACAAAGCCATCTTCCTCTACAAACTCAGCAGTGTAGATTGTGATTTGGCGCTCCTTGCTACCACGGGTCAGGTGGGCAATAACTCGGCTCTCGCCACCCATAGTCATCTCAATGACACACTCTCTAATGGTGTCAAACTCCTCGTTGGGAGCTACACCAACGGTAATCTCGTGTGTGCCTGCCGCACCTGTGAGGGTGTAGCGCTCGCTGCTGCCAACAATAAACTTGAAGTAGGTAGCCACCTCGGAGGGAATCTTCAAGCTCCACTGCATATTGGGCTCAATGGTGAACTTAAACTCTTGGCCTGCTGCAACGTTAGCTACAATTTTCTCGGGGAAGGAGGGGGTGAGGATTGGCTCTTCTGGCTCTTTGCAACCATTTAGTGTGAGCATCAGGCTTGCAAGGGCCAAAACTCCTGCGATAAATAAACTTCTTTTCATACCTATTTTATATTTATTATTTTCTCTTCTTATGTTTATCTGTTTATGTTTATCTGTTCCCATTGGGGTTACAACTCGCGGCGAATATCCTCGGCCTCCTCGTCGCTGAGCCACTCTATGACGTTGTAGAAGTGGCCAATCGTACCAACAGGCTCTCCGAGATTCTCAACATAGACGTGCAACCACAATACTGCAAAGCCCTGACAAGAATTGAAGTAGGATTCGTAGTAGGGGCTATTGGTGGCCAAAATGTGGTCGTCGCCAACAATCCAACCCAATACAGACTGCTCGTCGGTTATGGTCTGACCTGCCTCCATTGTTATGAGAGGTTTCTCGGGGTCGTTGCCGTGGAGTTTTAGCCTCACGTCGTAGCCGTCGTAGAGGAAGTCGCGGATGATGATGGTGTTCTCCTCAGTGGGGTGGAGGTCACACCTGACAACCCTCTGGTAGGAGACATTGTCGCCCGGGTAGCTCTGGATAAACATCGAACTAACCAGTGCCCAACCGGTGAAGTTGTTGATGTCGAAGGGACAACTCTTATACATAACCACCTTGGTCTGAGTGCCGTCGGGATAGACATCGTTCCACTCCATCTCCTCAGGGACAATGAGTTTGAGCGAAAAACCAAGCGAGTCGGTGGGAAGAATGTTCTCATACATACCCTTCACCTGCACCTGGCCGGCAAGTTTGCCTGCGGGAATGGTTACGCAATTCGACAAAAGGCGATAGTGCAGACCCTCAATGGCGTTGCTACCCTTGTCGATAACCTCCACGCCATAGGTACGGTCCTCCTTAGTGGCAACCGTTGTCGTCACATCAATAGTGAAATAATCCTGATTTTCCTGAACGAGAAAGTACTGCTCCTGCTCGGCGAACATAATGTACTGATCGCCCTCGTAGGTGATATATTGCTCATCGCAAGCCACCACAGCCGCAGCCAAAAGCATTAGTAATATGTAATGGATGTGTTTCATATAGTTCCTTATTTAATTCTCACACAAACAGTTGTCTAATTGTTGCTCTCATTGGGCAAAACCTGAGAGCCGGGCGCTTCAAGTTCGTGCTGAGGGATGGGCCATACGAATCGCACGTCGTCGGCCTTGATACTTAGCGAACTTCCCTCCGAGAGAGAGTTGGTTTGGGGCTTGCGGGTAAAACCCTCGCCATTGCGGTAGAGTTTGCCCCAACGTTTGATGTCTTGGAGTCGGTGGCCCTCCATAAAGAGTTCCCTAACGCGCTCATTGGCAATCTCTTCAATGAAATTGCTAGCGTTGAGCGACACCGCACCGCCACCGCCACTAAAACGACTCGCACGCAGAGTGCTCAAATCCTTTGATGCAGCCGAAAAATCGGGTGCAGCCTTACGGCAGTAGGCCTCGGCACGAATCAGATACTGTTCGGCCAATCGGAATGGCTTGGGCATTGTGACGTGGTAGATGTAGTAACCTATAAAGTCCTGATTGCCATAGTACTTAATCAGCAGGGGCCACGTCAGAGCGTGGTCGTAACCGGTGGTAAGAGTGGCAAAATAGGAGTTGTAGCGCATATCGCCCGAACCATAGAGGTCGAGTGCCCACTGCGCAGGCACATAGTCGGGATAGTAGTAGGTGTAGTCGGTGGTGAAATTGAGAAAGACCTGACCCAAAGCACCGCCCATAGAGGTGGTCGTAAAGCCCACCTGCCAAATAGTCTCGGTGGCAAGGTCATAGTTCCACATATAGTCGAAGAAACTCATTGTGCTAGTGTAGGCTACGTTGGCTGCCGAGAGAGAGTACATATTGCTCTCTTGGTTGATAACCTTGCCGGCATACTCAATAGCGACATCCCAATCTTGCATATAGAGTGCCACCCTTGCGTGGAGAGCGTGAGCCACAGCTTGGGTCATATAGGGGCTGCTATAACCATCGTAGGCGGGGTCGAGTATGTCTTCGGCCTTTGCGAGGTCGCTTAACACAAACTCATAGGAGTCGTAGAGTGATGCACGCACACTCTCCTCCTTCTGTGAGTAGGTCTTACGCAATACCACACCAAGTTCATCTTTGGCGGTGGCAGGGTCGTAGGCCTTGCAGAAGAGTTTAATCAGTTCCGAATAGCACAGCGCGCGGATGGTATAGACCTCGCCTGTATATTGTTCGAGGATTGTAATCTTCTGGTCATCGGTCTGTTTAGCAATAATGCCATCTATCCTCTCCAAGAAGAAGTTGCAGTTGCTAATAATGCCGTAAAGCGAAGCATAGACCGACTCTACCTCGGAATTGGTCGAGCGAATATCCCACTGCCAATGGTTGCCATAGGTGTTGGAGTAGCCATCGACGGCATAAACGAGGTCGGTCTGGATATCGGGCAACAAGGTAAGGTAGCCACTCCACAGTGCGTTACTCTTCATCATTGCATATATGCCCGTTACGGTTTGCTCGGCGTCGTTGTAGGTTTGCATTGCCTCATCCAGAGGAATGGCCGACTGAGGCAGTTTGTCAAGGCACGAGCTTGTGGCAATCATAGTGGCGACAACCACAGCAATATGTTTGATTCTTACAATTAGTTTCATAATCTCTAATCTCTTTTGCACCATTGTGTTAGAAAGTTATATCAAGACCAAATGTGTATTGGCGTGCCATTGGGTATTGGGCAGCGTAGATGTTGGTCGTGCCCTCTGGGTCGAGGCCTGAGAAGTGGGTGAAAGTCAGGAGGTTTTGAGCCTGAATGTAGAACCTGACACCCCTAAATACATTCTGATTCTCCAACAACTCCGAGGGTAGTGAGTAGCTGAGCATAACATTCTTCAACCTCAGGAACGATGCATCCTCCAACAAGCGGGAGTCAAACTCGGTGTACTCTCCGTGGCGAGGTATGTCGGTTAGGTCGCCCGGTTGTTGCCAGCGGTTCAAGAGTCGGCGCGACTGGTTGTAGGTGGCAAACCTACCATTAGACTCGTCGAAGTAGCGGTCGTTGTTGAGCATCCAACGGTCGGCAACCCAGCTAAACTGAGTGCTGAGTGAGAGCCCTTTGTAGCTTATGGCAGTGCCAAAACCGCCTTGCCAAGGAGCAATGTAGCTTTTGCCCACCAATACTTTGTCCTCATCCCTAAGCTGGGTCGTTAGCTTGCCATCTTTGTCATACCACAGAGCGTCGCCGTTGGCAGGATTGACGCCTGCGTAACGGTTGATATAGAACTCGCCAAGAGGATGACCTACAACAAGTTTGGTGTTGGTGCCCGAGCGCTCATATTCTTGCACACCATTGTATAGCTCGGTAATCTCGTTGTGGTTGTAGGAGACGTTGGCGTTGGCAGTCCAAAGGAAATCGTCGGTGGCGATGAGTGTGGCCGTAAGGTTTAGCTCTGCACCTGCATTAACCATTTCACCAACGTTGTCCCAGTAGTAACCAAAACCGCTGGTAGAGTAGGGTACGGGTACCTCCATAAGCATATCGCTTGTGAGTTTGTAATAGAGTTCAACATCCACATTGAGTCTATTCCAAAAGCCGGCGTGAATACCGAGGTTGGTGGTCCAAGGTTTCTCCCAACCCAAATTTTCGTTGCCGGGTTGCATAAGGCCCACGCCTGCGTCGCCACGGTAGTCTGCACCACCGCCAACCAAAGCTAAATGCTCATAGTTGGGGATGGAGGAGTTACCGCTCGTACCTGTCGAGAAGGAGAGTTGTGCGTTGGTGAGCCAATCGGTATAGGGAAGGGCGAACTCCTCGCGACGAATATCCCACATCATACCCATCGACCAGAAAGCACCCCAACGGCGCGAAGCACCAAACCTCGACGAGCCATCCAATCGGAAGGCTGCCTCGGCATAGATGCGACGGTCGTAGTTGTACTCGCCACGAGTGAAGAACGACACGAAGCCGTAGTCGGAGTCGGTGGTATCGTCCCACGAGGTGGCGCGTGTACCAGTCGAAATGCTTGTCAGGCGGTCGTTGTTCTGACCCTCGGTTAGAAGGCTAAATGCTTCGTAGTGATAATCAACGCCCTCCTGACCAACGAGGATGTTGAAATTGTGGTCACCGTCGATGTCGAAGGCGTAGTTGGCTGTGTTGGTTATGGTGAGGTTATAACCATCGGTAGTGCTGCGCGAGGCCGAGCCGTTGCCCTGATTGGGCATATAGCTTGGGTATGAAACGCCAAAGCCGGTGGTGTGGGAGTAGTCCACGCCAAACTGCGAACGCAGCGTCAGGCCCTTAATTGGGCGCGCCTCCACAAACATTGTCGTCAGCAGCTTGTACTTCTTGTAGTGAACAGGGTTGTTTTCGAGCCACTCCAATGGGTTCTGACCGTTACCCTTCCACGAGCCGTCCTCAATCGAGGCCAACGAGCCGTCGGCCCTGCGGGGGTCCCAATAGGGGAGCATAAAACGAGCTGCCGAAATGGGGGTTACCAGCGTATAGGCACCTTCGTCGGCCTGCTGAATCTTCTGGAAGTTGAGCATAGTGTTGGTGCCAATGGTGAGCCAGTCGGCAGCCTTACGCTGCACATTAGCCCTCATTGAAAAACGCTCAAATCCCGAACCAACTGCCGTTCCTTGCTGATTGTAGTAGCCACCCGAAAGGTAGTAGTTGGTCTTGTCGTCGGCACCCGAGATAGAGACCTCATAGTTTTGCAGAGGAGCCGAGGAGTTGAATACCTCGTCCATCCAGTTTACATCTATCTTGCTGAGTTGTTGGTAGTTCTGACCAGCAGTCATTCCAGTCTGCTTCTCATACTCGATGCGCTCTGAGGTGTTCATCAAGTCCCACTTGGTTGCATCGGCCTGCGAGATACCCAGCTGCATACGATACTCAATGCGTGGACGCTCGGCTATACGACCTCGCTTGGTGGTGATTACAATCACACCATTGGCTGCCCTTGCACCGTAAATTGAGGTTGACGAAGCATCTTTCAATACCGAGAGTGACTCGATGTCGGCAGGGTTGATGGTGTTGAAATCGCTTGCCGAGATGGGTACTCCGTCGAGGATGTAGAGTGGGGCAGTGCCTGAGTTTATAGAGTTTGTACCCCTGATAGTCATCACAGCAGCAGCGCTTGGCTCACCTGTATTGGAAAGTACCGAAAGACCTGCTACCTGACCTTGCAGAGCTTGGTCAAATGCGGCAGTTGGGGTATTCTCCACCTTCTCGGCTTTGACTGTCGAGACGGAGCCTGCAACGGTGCCTTTTTTCCTTACGGCATAGGCAATTACCACTACGTCGTCGATGACCTCGGTTTCGCTCTGCATCTCAACGTTGTAGATGGCGGCGCTGCTACCAGTGGGAATTTTCCAAGTAACATCCTTGTAACCCATATAGGAGAAGGTCAGGGTGGTACCTGCATCGGCACTGATGGAGTATGTACCATCCAAATTGGTGGTTACGCCGTGCATTGTTTCGGTTAGAATAGTTACACCGATAAGGGGGGCGCCACCAGCAGCGTCCACAACCTTACCGCTTACATCAACCTTTTGTCCTTGTGCATAAAGGGTTGATGCTGAGAGCACTGCAAGGAGTGCTACGAATAGATGTTTGGTCAGATGTGTTTTCATAACCCACAAAAGTACGCTTTGTTATTCAAAAACAATAAATTTATACCTATTTATTTAATAACATTTTATTAACATTGTTAGTAAGTGATTTCTACTATTATGGCGTTACTCTTTTGATTTGCTTTTGTATCTTTGCACCAACCAACAGATTTATTTGCGATGAAACAGATGATTTTTACGTTGTCGCTATTGGTGGCAACGGCTTTCTGTGCGCTAGCGCAGGAGGTGGAAATGACAACTTACACCTACACCCACAAGGATGATGTGGCACTTTGTATGGATGTGTATAGGGTGGCTTCGGCCGAGGAGCAACCCTGCCTGATTTACATTTTTGGCGGTGCTTTCTTGGCTGGCTCGCGTGCCGAAGAGGAGGTTATAGAGGTCTATGACTATTTTGCCCGTCGAGGGTGGACTGTGGTGGCTATCGACTACCGTTTGGGTCTGTTGCCTTTGCTTGAAGAGCCGGATGCAAGGCGCTCGCTACTCGATTTTAGGGCGATGTTGCTCGATGCAATCCGTATGGCAACTGAGGATTTGCTCGATGCCACTGCTTTTGTTGTGACCAACGCTAAACAGCTAAATATCAACCCCAATCAAATTGTTACACTCGGGTCGAGCGCAGGTGCAATTGCGGCTTGTCAGGCCGAGTGGGCTATTTGTAATTCGCGCCCTGAGGCGGCAGTTCTGCCCCCATCATTCAACTATGCGGGAGTTATCTCAATGGCTGGTGCAATTTGTGCCCCTTCGCGTCGTCTGCAATGGGCTAAGGAGGCTTGCCCGATGATGCTTTTCCACGGCAATGCCGACCGCAATGTTCCCTACGATCGTCAGTCGCTCTTTGGAGTGTCGTTGTTTGGCTCGGAGGCTATTGCCGAGTCGCTTCAAGAGCGTGGTTGGAGCTACTGGTTCTACGATGCCGACAATATGGACCACAACCTTTCGTGGCGACCTATGTACTTTCTCCGCGAGGAGATTGAGCGATTTGCCGAAAGAATGGTCTTTGGCAGTGAAAGATTGCAGATACGTCAGATTGTGAGCGACTTGTCGTTGCCCGAATGTGACCACGACTTTGGACTCAGGGACTACATTGAGGCCAATTTTGCACCCGGTAAGCCCCACGGAGTGGATGCGGCTACATATTAGACCTGAAACAAAACTGGCGTACCTCTGAAAAGTGTGCCAGTTTTGTTTTCTATTGCTTCTCGACAAGCATAAAGGCCAGAGTTGCCGAGCATACGGTTTGGCCATCAACCTCGGCTGTCGCGTCAATGAAAAACAACAAACCTCTGTGGCGAGCAATGTGGGAGCGAACTCGTAGTGTGTCGCCCGGTTTTACGGTGCGTTTGAAGCGTGCTTTTTCAAACGATGTGTAGAGCGGAGTACGGTCTTTCATCTGCTCCGCCACAAGCAGCGAGCCACACTGACCCATAATCTCGCAGAGTATCACGCCTGGCACAATAGGTTGCGATGGGAAGTGGCCCATAAGGAAGTATTCGTTGCCTCGGATTGTATATTCGCCCAAAACCTCATCTCCCTCTTGCCACATCCTATCAACCAACAACATAGGCTCTCTGTGTGGAAGAAAAGCTTTAATTGCCTCACGCTCCACTTTATTCTCTCCGTCGGAGTGTGAAATTTGGAGTTGTGGGGTGTTGGCTTGGATGTAGTGGTAGTGTTTTGCCACCTCGGCCTCGGCAAGAGTAATGTAGTTGGCTGCCGACGAGCCGAAGAGAGCTTCGTTGGTGTTGGCGTCGGCTAGCGTTAGGTAGCCCATAATGATGCTACCTGCCATCTCTACCAGACGACGAGCCATAAGATCGAGTGTGTACTGATTGCCGTTGCGGGCGATTGTTTCCAGTGCCAGAGTGTATTTGGTGGTCATTGCTCGCAGACGGTTGCGAAGTGGGTGCCATTTATCGCCCAGAGGAGCTTTGTCGTAACTCTCAATCATCTGGGTGTAGTGGCCACTTGTGGCATAGCGGATGGCGGCAACAACCTGCATTTGAGTCGTACCCTCATAGATGGTTGTGATGCGGGCATCGCGGTAGAGTCTTTCGCAGGTGTAGTCGCTCATATATCCACTTCCACCGTGCACTTGTACACAGTCGTAGGCGTTCTGATTGGCATATTCGCCGCCCATACCTTTGGCAATGGGGGTAAGGCTGTCGGCCAATTTGGCGTAGTGTTTCATCTGCTGACGCTCCTCGTCGGTCAGTTCTCTCTCCGAGGCAAGTTCGCCCAGTGACTTATGGATATCGACATAGCGACCAGTTTCGTAGAGTATGGCTCGCGAGGCGTGAAGCTTGGCCTCGATGTTGGCAACCATCTCGGCTACGGGGGCAAATTCCACAATGGTTTTGCCAAATTGTTTGCGCTCGCGGGCATAAATCTGCGCTTCACGCAGACAGGCTTGTGAAATGCCAACCGATTGAGCTGCAATACCTAATCGTGCGCTATTCATCAACGACATAACATATTTTATGAGTCCCAATCGTCGCGCACCACAAAGTTCGGCCTTTGCATCGCGGAATACAAGTTCGCAGGTCGGAGAGCCTTTTATGCCCATCTTTCGCTCGATGCGCCTAACGGTCATTCCGCCATTTTGGCGGTCGTAGATAAACATCGATAAACCTCTGCCGTCGCGGCTTCCCTCCTCGCTACGGGCCAAAACAAGATGAATGTCGGCGTCGCCATTGGTGATAAATCGCTTTACACCATTGAGCCTCCAACAATCGTTCTTCTGATCGTAGGTGGCTCGGAGCATAACGCTTTGTAGGTCACTACCTGCGTCGGGCTCAGTAAGGTCCATCGACTTTGTTTCGCCCGCACAAACTCTCTTCAAGTAGCGCTCGGCTTGCTCTGGCGAGGCAAACTCTTTGAGTGTTTCGGCACACGATTGGAGGCCCCACACATTTTGCAGACTTGCATCGGCGGTGCTAATCATCTCGGCAGCCATCAGGAAGGGGAGGGTGGGGAAGTTGAGCCCTCCGTATGTGCGGGGCATAGTCATTCCCATAATTCCAGCCTTGCGTGCAGCATCAAGTTGTTCGGTGGTGGCGGCTGCATAACTGACGTGTCCTTTGCGTAAGGTAGGCCCCTTTTGGTCCACATTCATCGCTTGGGGGGCTATCTGCTCGGCACACAACTGCCCCACAATCTCCAAAACTCGCTTGTAGGAGTCCAGAGCGTCGTCTGTGTCAAGAGGTGCGTGGTCGTAGATTTCGGCCTCGGTGAAGTTGCGCTCTTTGATTTGAGCCACACGCCTGACGAGTGGGTGTGAAAGGTAGTGGGCGAGTTGTGGTATGTCGTTGAAATAGTTTGCCATAAGTCCTTCTTCTTAAAGTTCTACTTCGAGCGCAAAGCTCTATATTTATCCAACAACATTGGTACAACATCTTCTATTGAGCCAACTATCACCCAGTCGGCCAACTCGGCTATGGGGGCTTCGGGGTCGGTGTTGATGGAGATGATTGTAGTTCCCTCGGCTATGCCTGCGATGTGTTGCACCTGACCCGATATGCCACAAGCTATATAGACCTTAGGATGGATGCGTTCGCCCGTTGGGCCAATCATCAGCTTGGCCGGGCAAAACTCGGCATCGACGGCAGCGCGAGTGGCTCCCATACGAGCCTTAATCTCGGAAGCAAAGTTGCTCAAACTCTCAAATCCCTCGGCTGAACCAACGCCATAGCCACCACCAACAACTAGTTGAGCATCGCGCAAACGACGTGCAAGTCGTGCGGGACGTGCTTCAAGGAGTAGCTGAACCAGCTCGTCGGCCCAGTCGGTGGAGTCGGGGTTGAAATGGATGATTGTAGGCTCGGAGCGTTTGCCCCATTTGGTGCGTATGCTATCGCCGGAAAGCAGTAGTGCATCGGGGATGTTGTCGGGTGTAAGGCCAATCTCGGCAGCGCTCCAAATGGGAATAGTCAGGTGTGGGCGACTCTCGTAGATGTGGTCGTAGGGGTCGCTGGCGGAGCGTTCAAGGGGAGTCTTGGCTCGTTTGTAACGCAAGACCAGATGAGCATTGCGTGGACGGCAATCGTTGCTCTGTCCGCTTGTGACAACAGCGGAAAAACGTGACGCCAATAGTTCGGCTACTACGCTCAGTAAAACGCCCTCATCGCGCCCATCGAACAACGGGTCGCTTATTACCACCGCCTTGTCGGCTCCTCTAAAAAGTCCTTCTCTTGCGTTGTCGGCTGCCGCCGGGGTATTGCCCAAGGATAGTAGAATCACTTGCGGCAGCTCTGATGTGTCACCCTCTGACAGCTCTGCACATCGCTCCTGACGCAGAGTAAGTGCTGCTTCGAGAGTGGGCAGGAGTTCGTTGGCATCGTGACCTACTAAAACTGCTATGTTGTTTGTATTCATTCGAAAGAGTGTTTGTTGCAACTTGTTTGCCATTGGAGCGCCTTGCATATAGGCACACTTTAACTCTACAAAGTTATAAATTTAAGCGAGATTTTGCCATCCTCGGCTGAAAATTTGAAGTTAAAGTCTAGTCGGGCGGCTTGCACAGTGTGTACATATAAGCAAAAGGCGGGAACTAGCCCGCCTTTGTTGCTTAAAAATGTTTTCGATGTTGCCTTTTGACAGCCAATTAGTTAGGCATTTCGTTGTTCTTGGGCACGAAATCCTCCAAGCGTAGCTTTTCGTAGTGGTAGCCACGGTGACGCAACTCAAAGGTGACACCTGCGCGGAACATTACTTTTGCCGAACGAGCCAAAATGTAGAATGCGCGGGTGGTCTGGTGCTCAATATTTTCGTGCTGTATAGCGGTCATAACAGTGTGCGACAGGGTACGCATCATATCGTCCACCTGAGTGCGGAAGTGGCTGTCGGGTTTGATGTCGAGGATATGTTCCAAAATATATTCATCAACGGTGTCGAATCCACCGCCCAGAGTTTTGAAACCTACATAGGAGTCGTTTTTGTGGGCCTCCCAATTGGTGTCCCAGAGTGCTGCGAGAGCCATACCATAGAATCCGGCCACAGCAAGTGTGAAGGCTGGGTAGTGGTTGATTTGGCTCACTGCATCGACCATATATTCGGGCGCATCCTCTTTCCAACGCTCTTCTAACTCCTCCACGAGAAACATACCTCCCTCTGTGCCACAAAGACCAGCAAGGAGTTTTTCGAGTCGTTTTTCGTATTCGTCAAGGTATTCAATCTCTTCCATAGTTGTTGTGTGTTGTTTTCAGGGGGCAAATATCGCACAATGTACCGAGAAAACCAAATCTTATCCGTCTCTCTTGCCTGTAAAGGTTGCTATCAGAAAGTAGATAGACGATTGAACTAATAGTAGCCATATTTGTGGTGAGATGTCGCTTAGAGCCGCACCCATTGTGCCTATGCCGACGTAGCCTCTAATGCCCACTGTGGCAGGTAGCAGATAGTGGAGCGTGTGCCAAGGCTGTGGAATCTGTTGCAACGGGAACGATATGCCCGAAAGAAATATGAGCCCAACGGAGAAAAATGTAATAAACAACAATCCATCTTCACCACCTCTAAATAGCCGAGCAAATGCTTGTGCAAAGAGCGAGGTTGCTATGAGGAATGGGATGAGAAAGGCTATGATTGTGAGTGCGTTGGCTGTGTGAGGGAGATTGAAAATTTGCGGAATGGTGGCAAGTAGAAATAGCGACAAAAGGCCATAGAGAGCAGTGTAAAACAATGCTCTACAACCCACCTCCAAAGCTCGTTTGCCATAGCTCCTTGCAAGTCCGATTGTTGGCGTTGTATGTCGTGCTGCTTGGCCTGAATGTGTCATCGTTATGGCCATTGTCATTGTTTGGAATATGATGAGTATCAGCACAGGTGGAATCAGGTAATCGGCATAGCCTTTATTGGGATTAAATAGAACATTACCAATGAGTTGGGGTGTGGGGCTGTTGGCCAACTTTATGACTACATCTTGGGGTAGCATCCACATCTTTTCTCTGCGATACTCCTCGGCAAGTGAGAGTGTGGCATCGATTACTGCACCTGCGGTGGCTTCGTAGTAGAGAAACGAGGTGGTGTTGGGCTGCAAAATGAGTGTGGCCTTGCCAGCTCGGCCAATTTGTTTGGCAAAGTCGTGAGGAAAATAGAGTATGGCTTGTGCTTGCTCGGTTTCCAATAGCTCATAACCATCGTTTAGTGTGGCTACCGAGCCCGAAATAGATGCACTTGGCGAGGCGTCAATACGTTTTATGAGTTCTCTTGAAATGTGGCTATGCGACTCATCCACAACGACAATTGGTGCGTCGTGGACAACATTGGGTCGGTAGAGCAGATTGTAGAGCAGGGCGTAAAAGACCACACCACCCAAAATGACGAGTAGGACCGAGGGAGAGGTGGTTATGGAGTGCAACTCTTGGCGCCAAATGAGCGTTGCGAATTGTAGTATTTTATGTGGTCTTTTCATTGGTGACGATGAGTTATTATATGTTTTAGTCGGCCTCTTAGTACCAAAGGCAAAAGGCTATATATCAGGAGTATTGCTATTTGTGGCCACTGCTCCGCAACACTCACTCCGCCAACCATTTCCGACTGCAAAAGGAGGGTGAAATGTCTTATGGGTAGCAACTTGGCAAATAGCTGAAAAATAGGATAAAGCGAGCCAATAGGGAAGGTGACGCCCGAAAGTGTGGCGCCCAACGAACCAATCATCGAAACCACGCTCATTGCTATGCTGGTGTTGGGTATGATGGAGTAGATGAGTAACGCCACTCCCTGAGTGGCCGATACTAACAATACGGCATAGCTTGCGAGCTTTACAATAGAGCCACCAAATGGTATGGCTGTCCAGTTGAAAAAGATGGCTAATGCCAACAGCTCGACGGCGCAAAATACCAACCAATAGGGTAGGAGTTTACCCACAATGGCAATGCCCATTCGACCACCCGTTTGTTGCATCCACTTCCTGCCTCCGCCTTGCTCAATATCATACCCTATGGTGTAGATTGTGACCATTAGAACTACGATTTGCAAGAGGATAAAAAAGAATGGTGGCGAGAGGTAGATGCGGTAGTTGAGTGTGGGGTTGAAGATGGGAAGAGAGTCGGCCGCAATGGGCGAGAGGACAACGTCAATCCTGCTTGCTTCCACCCCCATCTGCTCTGTCTGATTGGTGGCAGTTTCTAGTTGAAGAGTGAGAATTATCTCCCTTAAAGTGCTATCAACAACACCACCAATACCCATATAGGCGTAGTGAAAATAATATGCTATTGTGGGCGGAAAACCATTGGTATTAAGGCCCTTATGTAAGGGCGGTATCTCAATGTAGCCAAATATGTTGGCTGCTCTAATGTCGTTGAGTGCCTCGGCGGAGTTGTTGTAGTGTTTGGTTACACATAGGGAAGCAGAGGCGTCGATGGCTCGGATTATATTGCGCGATGCGGATGAAAATTCACCGTCAATTACCCCAATTGGAATCTCACGCACCTCGCCCCGACCAAATATGGTAGCCATAAATAGTAGGCAGAAGAGCGGCAGGGCCAATGTGGCTACAAACAAAATCGGTTTGCGTGACCACAAGCCAATCTCTCTGAGGAGTGTTTGCCAGAGTCTCATCGGAGTTTATAAGGGGAGTTCAACAATAACACTCATACCCGGATAGAGGGGCCGAGTGGGGTGTTTGGGCCGAGCACGAATCTCGAAAGTACGCATATCGTAGCTATCCTTGCCGGGTTGTGTGCGCCAAGTGGCATAGCTTCCCAAAGGCGATATGTAGTAGATTTGCCAATCCAAATACTCGTCTCCAATGGCGGGTACACGCCCCCTAAACGACTCTCCCAACTGGAAATATGGCATTAAATCTTCGCGCACATTCAGCACGACGTAACACTCCGACAGCCTAACAATAGATATTATCGGCGTGCCCGGGCCAACCAACTCGCCCACAGTGGTATAGATGTCGGCCACAATGCCGTCGGTGGGCGATTGAAGAAAGGTGTCGGCCAAAATTGCCTCAACTTGCTCGGTTGTACCTTCGGCTGCCTCAGCCACCCAAACGGCACTCTGAATATCCTCTTTTTGCGCCCCTTTGTGAGCCATAAGATAATTTTGGTGGGCCGCCCTCTCGTTGGCCTTAGCCGAGAGGTAGAGAGCTTCGGCCTCCTCTTTGCGTTGCAGGCTAACGACACTATCGAGCCACAATCGCTGGATGCGCCCGTAGGTCTGCTCGGCAAGTTGGAGTTGCGACTTTGCTGCAATCCACATCTCGCGGGCCGAGCTGACAATTTCGCTACGCGTGCCTCCCTCAATCTTGCGACTTTGAGCCATTGCGGCCTCGGCCATTGAGTGTGCTTGTGTGTATTGTGCTTCGGTCTCGGGCGAATATATGGTTGTGAGAGTGTCGCCACAAGCCACCCTCTCTCCTTCACTCACCCACAGCTTGGTTACTCTACCCGTTAGCTTGCCTGCAATGTCCACTTCGGGGGCCTCTATTGTACCTTGCAGAGTGGTGGTTGTCGGGGTGGTGTGTAGGGTTATAAGGCCATAGGCGCCAATAGCGGCTATGGTGGCAACGCTGATGAAAAAAAAGAGGGTCAAAAATTTGTTTCTTTTGAGCATATGTTATTGTGTGTTTGTAGCAGGGGTGGGAAGATACGAAAGATAGCTCTCGATTTGTCCGCAAAGCGAAAGAAGAGTTGCTATGGAAGTGTCTATTGTGTAGAGTGTTATGAGTGTGGCGAGTTGTGCCTCGGTGCTGATTTGCTCTGCATCTACAACCTCCATAGATGTGGCCATACCCTCACTAAATGCCTTGTGGGTAGATTGTGCGAGTTTTTCGGCCAACCGTTGGGCCGAGAGTTGGCTGTGGTATTGTTCCATTTGGGAGCCAATTAGTCGGTGGAGTTTGGTTATGGCCACCGAGAGTCTATTTGTGGCAAGCTGACGTGATGCATCAAGAGTTTTCAGCTCGCTCTTTGTGCGACGTATGGCGCTCTGGCGTGCAAAACCATCGAAGAGTGTCCAACTCAATCCAACGCCTACAAGGGTGCGCGGAACGATGTTTTTGTCAAGTCCGCTCGACCATAGTTGTTGATGCCCGAGTAGTGCTATTGAGGGGAGGTAGCGACTGCGCTCCATTGCAAAGCGACTACTGAGTATTTGCTCTTGGTTGCGGATTATCATAATGGTGGGAGCTGATTGGATAAATGTCTGATAGTGAGAGTTCGGCGGTAGGTCATCAATCGGGAAAAGGGAAGTTGTTGGCGTAGTTTGCTGCCCGTCTGCATAGCCCAAAATTAGCCGTAGGTCGTTGTTGGCGCTGGCGAGATTTGCAATAGACTCACAGAGTAGAGTGGCCGATTGCTGGAACTTTACCTCGGCAACCATCCTCTCGGTCGGGGTAATCATCCCCTCTTGCTCCATAAGTTTAGCTTGGCGTAGATGACGTTGTAGGTTGTTGTTGGCTTGGCGTCGCACCTTAACAACGCTCTCGGCCAATGCGACCGTAAAGTAGGCCTCAATAACCCCTGCACTGACCATTTCCCGAGTGGCCGAGAGTTGATTCTGCGCCAGTTCGATAAGAGCGTCGGCTATGCGTGAGGCTTCAATGCGTCGGCCACCGCTGAAAATAGTCCACCCTATGTCGAGCCCAACCATAGCAGTGTTGCGAGGTATTAGTGGTAGGCGAAATGTGCTACTCTCCAATGAACCAATAATTTGTCCCAAAAGGGGAGATGCGGTTGCAATATCCTTGATGTCGTCGGCTATTTGTCCCTCGATTTGACCTATGCTGCTCTCTACTGCAATCTCGCTCAACGAGTGACTGTATTCGCCCGCGAGATTGATTGTGGGGAACCAAATAGCCTCAATCTCAGCTTTTTGAGTCGAAGCGCTCTCAACTGTGTGGTTGGCCATCGCAAGCGAGAGGTTGTGCTGATGTGCTATGTGAAGTGCGTCGCTGAGTGAGAGCATAAGGGTGTCGCATTTGGCCCAAAGCAGATTGGGGAGAAGGAGTAAATAGGTGGCTAAAAATGGTTTCATTGCAAGGTTGTTTATTGTGGATAGGAGTAATTCAAAACCTATACCAAACAATTTTAGCCATAGTCGGGAGTGGTAAATTGAACTTTGGTGGAAAGTTTCTTGCGTGCGCGTATGCGATATGTGAAAATTTATTGTTATATTTGTGTGCATTTATGGGCTTTGCCCATAGGGATTAGCCAACACGAATAATTACTATAAAACCTAAAACATTATGAAAATCGTAACTTTTGGCGAGATTATGTTACGCCTCTCGCCCGCAGGAATGAACAATCGTTTTGTACAGGCCGACCAGTTTGATGTGGTCTATGGTGGAGGCGAGGCAAATGTGGCAGTTAGTTGTGCCAACTATGGTCACGAAGCCTATTTTGTAACCAAACTTCCTGCCCACGAGATTGGTCAGTCGGCCCTGAATGCTTTGCGTCGCTATGGTGTCCACACTGAACACATTGCTCGTGGTGGCAATCGACTCGGCATCTACTACCTCGAAAGTGGCTCGGCTATGCGCCCCAGTAAAGTTATCTACGATAGAGCAGGCTCTTCTATTGCTGAGGCTACGGCCGACGATTTCGATTTCGACGAGATTATGAAGGGCGCCGATTGGTTCCACTGGTCGGGCATTACCCCCGCAATCTCCGATAAGGCAGCCGAACTTACTCGCCTTGCTTGTGAGGCAGCCAAACGCAATGGCGCAATGGTGTCGGTTGATTTGAACTTCCGCAAAAAACTGTGGACCAAAGAGAAAGCCCAGTCTATTATGCGCCCCCTGATGCAGTATGTAGATGTTTGTATAGGCAACGAGGAGGATGCGGAGTTGTGCTTAGGATTCAAACCCGATGCCGATGTGGAGGGTGGCAAGACCGATGCAGAGGGTTATAAAGCAATCTTCCAGCAGATGCAGCGTGAGTTTGGATTTAAGTACGTCATATCCACTCTTCGTGAGTCGCTCTCGGCCAGCCACAATGGTTGGAAGGCTATGATTTACAATGGCGAGGAGTTCTATGTGTCGAAACGTTACGACATTCTTCCCATTGTCGATAGAGTAGGCGGCGGCGACTCGTTTAGCGGTGGTATTATCCACGGTCTGCTAACCAAGCCCACTCAGGGTGAGGCTTTGGAGTTTGCTGTGGCTGCTTCGGCCCTCAAACATACTATCAATGGCGACTTCAACCTTGTTAGCGCTGCCGAGGTGGAGGCTTTGGCTGGTGGCGACGGTAGCGGTCGCGTACAGCGTTAGTAGTAACGAATGAGAAACTTTTAGAACTTTTTGACTATATGGCTAAGTTTGATAAAATGGCTGTGATGACAGCTATGAAAGAGAGCGCAATGGTCCCCGTTTTCTACGATGCCGATGTGGAGGTGTCGAAGAATGTACTAAGGGCTTGCTACAAAGGCGGAGTGAGGGTGTTTGAGTTTACCAATCGTGGTGACTTTGCAGCCGAAGTTTTTGCCGAGTTGATGAAATTTTCGCTTCGCGAGTGTCCCGAGATGATTCTGGGCGTAGGCTCTATTGTAGATGCACCTACCGCAGCACTCTATATTCAGTATGGTGCTAACTTCATTGTCGGCCCTTGTATGAATGATGAGGTTGCTCGCTTGTGCAATCGCCACCTTGTGCCCTATGTTCCCGGTTGTGGTACGGTTAGCGAGATTAGCCACGCTCAGGAGCTGGGGTGCGATGTTACAAAAATCTTCCCCGCAGGGTGTGTTGGCGGTCCCGACTTTGTGAAGAACGTTAAGGCTCCTCTGCCTTGGAGTAATATTATGGCCACTGGCGCTGTTGAGCCCACCGATGAGAATCTTAAAGCGTGGTTCTCGGCAGGGGTGTTCTGTGTGGGTATGGGCTCAAAGCTCTTCCCCAAGGAGGCTCTGAAAGTGGCCAATTGGCAGGCTGTTACGGACAAATGCCGTGAGGCTCTGGCTATTGTGGCCAAATATCGTAAGTAATTAAAAATCAAAAGATGAGAGTATATGAAAACAAACTACGAAATTAGATATGCAGCCCATCCAGAGGATGCAAAAAACTACGACACCAAGCGTCTGCGCCGCGACTTTCTGATTGAGAAGCTATTTGTGGCCAACGAGGTAAATATGGTCTATTCGATGTATGATCGTATGGTTGTAGGTGGCGCAATGCCTGTTGGCGAGAGTCTGATGTTGGAGGCTATCGACCCCCTGAAAGCACCTTACTTCCTTACTCGTAGGGAGATTGGTATCTACAATGTCGGCAAAGGTAAAGGCGTTGTTCGCGTTGGTGAGGAGCGCTACGAGCTCGACTTCAAAGAGGCACTCTACCTCGGCTCGGGCGATAGGGAGGTCTATTTTGAGAGCATCGACCCTGCTGAGCCAGCTAAGTTCTACTTCAACTCTCTTACGGCTCACCGCAACTATCCCGACAAGAAGGTGACCAAAGAGAATGCTATTGTTGCACATATGGGCTCGCTTGAAGGCTCCAACGACCGCAATATCAATAAGATGCTCGTAAATCAGGTGCTGCCCACTTGCCAATTGCAGATGGGTATGACCGAGCTTGCTACGGGTAGCGTTTGGAACACTATGCCTGCACACACCCACTCACGTCGTATGGAGGCCTATTTCTATTTCGACATCCCAGAGGACCACGCAATCTGCCACTTTATGGGCGAGGTTGACGAGACACGCCACATCTGGATGAAGGGCGACCAAGCCGTTTTGTCGCCTGAGTGGAGTATCCACTCGGCAGCTGCAACCCACAACTACACCTTCATCTGGGGTATGGGTGGCGAGAACCTCGACTATGGCGACCAAGATTTCTCGCTTATTACCGACCTTAAATAGAGCCTATTGCGATGAAAGCTAATTTTTCTCTCGAAGGTAAGGTGGCGCTCGTTACTGGTGCTGCCTACGGAATTGGTTTCGCTATTGCCGAGGCTCTGGCGTCGGCTGGCGCAAAAATCGCTTTCAACTGCCGCTCTGAGCATCATCTCGAAGAGGCGTTGGCGGAGTATAAAGCCAAAGGCATTGAGGCTCGTGGCTACATCTGCGATGTGACCGACGAGGATGGTGTTAAGGCAATGGTGGCCGATATTACAAGGGAACTTGGCAGCGTTGATATTTTGGTAAACAACGCAGGCATCATCAAGCGCATCCCAATGCACGAGATGACCACTGAGGAGTTCCGTCAGGTGATAGACATTGACCTTACGGCCGCATTTATTATGTCGAAGGCTGTAATACCCGCAATGATTCAGAAGGGTGGGGGCAAGATTATCAATATCTGCTCGATGATGTCGGAACTTGGACGCGAAACCGTATCGGCCTATGCGGCTGCCAAGGGCGGACTGAAAATGCTCACCCGCAACATAGCAAGTGAGTATGGCGAGTATAATATCCAGTGCAACGGCATTGGCCCGGGCTATATTGCCACACCTCAAACCGCACCCCTGAGGGAACCTCAGCCCGATGGTGAGCGTCATCCATTCGATAAGTTTATAATTTCGAAAACGCCTGCGGCACGTTGGGGAACACCCGAGGATTTGATGGGTCCTGCTATCTTCCTTGCATCGGAGGCCTCCAACTTTATCAATGGTCACATCCTCTATGTAGATGGAGGTATATTGGCCTACATTGGCAAACAACCCAAATAGAATTAGGAGTATGAAAAAGTATAGTTATCTGATGGTTGCTGCGCTGCTGTTGCTTGCCAGCTGCTCGCAGCAGAGGGATGAAATAATTGTCATCAACCATAGTGATATTGACCGCGTGGGCGAGATGGTGGAGGTGGAAGCCTCGCGCTTTGATGTGCCTGAGGGCAAAAGGCTCGCAATCTACAACAATGAGGGCCAGGAGGTGGCCTCACAGCTTACCTACGATGGTAAAATCATCTTCCAAACCGATGTAAAGGCGGGCGAGCAGGCATTCTACACCGTTACCACAACCAATAAGTCTGCCAAAATGCAATCATATGCTTGCGGTAGGGTTTATCCCGAGAGGGTGGATGATGTGGCTTGGGAGAGCGATCTTATTGCCTATCGTGCCTACGGCCCTGCATTGCAGCAGAGTGGCGAGAGGGCTTTTGGCTACGATGTTTGGGTGAAGAACAATACCGAGCTACCCGTGGTGGAGGAACGCTATGCTAAGGAACTCAATCCCCAGACCAAAGCTCGTATTGCTGAACTTCGCCAGAGCGACCCCGCTGCTGCCGACGCATTGGCCGCCTCGGTGTCGTACCACAACGACCACGGCAACGGCTTCGACGCCTACAAGGTTGGCCCAACCCTCGGTGGTGGTGCTACCGCACTCTTAGAAAAGGGCAAAATCATATATCCCTATTGCTACAAGGAGTGTGAGATTTTAGATAACGGTCCTCTGAGGTTTACCGCACGTCTTACCTACCACCCAACAATGGTTGGCGGCAGTGAGGTAGAGGAGGTGAGGACTATCTCGCTCGATAAAGGCTCATTCTTAAATAAAACCACTGTGGAATATGTTGGCGCAGAGGGTGTTGAGTTGGATGTGATGATGGGAGTTGTACTTCACGAAAAGGATGTGCGCTCGAAGTTCGACAACGAAAACTACTATTTGACCTACGCCGAGATGGTGGAGGCTCCCGACGGTGGCGAGCTCTACCAAGCCCTCTACTCTCCTGAGGGATGGAGTGGGGCAGAGAATAGACTCTGGACCAAGAAAGACGACAAGCCTGCCGGAACATTTGGCCACGCCGCCATCTATCAATCCACCACAACCAACAAGGCCCTGACTTACTATTGGGGTGCGCTGTGGAGTAAAGCTACTCTGGTGGATGTGAGCAGCAAAGAGGCCTTTGATGGTGTGATGGCCGAGGTGGTTGCCGCAAAGCAGATGCCTTTGGAGGTAACAACCATTGTTTATGAGAAATAATTTGATTTAGTAACCATAAATAAACAACCAAATGAGTAATCTTCAAAATGGACGCAAAACCAACTATCGTTGGGTTATTTGCGCAATGTTGTTCTTCGCAACAACAGTAAACTACCTCGACCGTCAGGTGCTTTCGCTCACCTTCGAGGATTTCATCCGCCCCGAGTTCCACTGGACCGATTCGGATTACGGTAACATTACCGGTATCTTCTCGCTCTTCTATGCTATCGCAATGCTATTTGCGGGTCGCTTCGTCGATTGGCTCGACACTAAGAAGGGTTATATGTGGAGTATTGGTATCTGGTCGTTTGGCGCTTGCGTACACGCCATTTGCGGCATTGTGACCGAGAGTATTGTAGGTGTTGAAAACTTGGCCCTTGTTGCCAATGCCGAGCTTGTGGCCCGCATCGCACTGATTAGCTCCACATTCTTCATCATTGCTCGTTGCGTGTTGGCTCTTGGTGAGGCAGGTAACTTCCCCGCAGCTATCAAAGCCACAGCAGAGTATTTCCCCAAACGTGACCGCGCTTTTGCTACCAGTATTTTCAATGCCGGCTCCACTATTGGTGCTCTTATCGCCCCCTTCTGCATTCCACCTTTGGCTGCTAAGTTTGGTTGGGAGATGGCCTTTATTATTATAGGTGCGCTTGGTTTCATCTGGATGGGCTTCTGGCAGTTTATCTACAAGAAGCCCGAGAAGAACCCCAAAGTGAACGAGGCAGAGTTGGCCTACATCCTCTCCGATGAGGTGCAGACCGAGAGTAATCCCACCGCAGAGGTAGCTCAGCCTACTAAGAAGGTGTCGCTCTGGCAGTCGTTTAAGTATCGCCAGACTTGGGCTTTCATTGTGGGTAAGTTTATGACCGACGGTGTTTGGTGGTTCTTCCTCTTCTGGATGCCCTCCTACCTAAAAACCACCTACGGTTTGGCCTCTACCGACATCAAGTTCCAACTTGCTCTGGGTGTGCTCTACCTTATCGTTATGATTTCTATTGCCGGTGGTTATCTGCCCACGCTATTTGTGGATAAGAAGAAGATGGAGCCCTATTCGGGCCGTATGTTGGCAATGCTTATCTTTGCATTCTTCCCCTTGGTAGCCCTTGCAGCGCAGCCTCTGGCCCACGTTTCAATGTGGTGGCCTGTTGCGCTTATTGGTATTGCTGGCGCAGCTCATCAGGCTTGGAGTGCCAACCTCTTCTCGACTATTGGCGATATGTTCCCCAAGAGTATGATTGCAACCATCACAGGTATTGGTGGTATGGCAGGTGGTATTGGCTCTTTCTTGATTCAGAAGAGTGCAGGTGCGCTGTTTGATTATAGCGACAAAGTAGGCCTTGTTTTGCTCGGTTTCGAGGGCAAGGAGGCAGGCTATATGATTATGTTCAGCTTCTGTGCTGTTGCCTACCTCATCGGTTGGGTGATTATGAAGGTGCTCGTTCCCCGTCACAAACCAATCCAGTTGTAGGATTTACTATAAAATAATTAAGGCCAGCACCGTTGG
>JAGBVY010000114.1 GCA_017630115.1 Tidjanibacter sp.
GGGGAATGCTGTATTGTTCTGGCCCTCAAATGTAGGCCAATTATATTGTGCTGCTTTGCTCCGTACCTCGCCGTCCTAATTGAGCAACGAAAGCGACTCGCCATCCCAAAAATAACCGCCATTGGTGGCCAAAATTGGGGTACCACCCTCAAATGAGGCAAAAATATCGGAGGGAGTTGCATCCTGCTCCACATAGACAGCATTGAATTTAAGTTTGGGGTTCGACTCTATATCGACAATGGCAAAGTAGCCCGTACAGAAATCATCCGTACCATCCTCATAGTAGTTCTTGAAATAATATACATCTACCCCACTCGGATAGCCCTCCAAAGCCACCAACTCGTTACGACCCTCTGGCTCGGGCTGAGGTTTCTCAACGTCGGGATTCTCGGGAGTTTCTGGATTTTCGGGGGTTTCAGTGTCATCCTTTGGGTTGTTGTCGGGCGCAGGAGTGCAAGCCACCGCAAGCGACACACAAAACGCCAACGAAGCAACTATTGCAAAGATGCGTTTCATTTTGAGTTTTCAGTTAACAGTCAACAATTATCAGTTGTTTCGACTAAAAGAAAAGGGCAATGCAGTTGCCTGCACTGCCCTCACTCTCAGTGATATTATTTCGAGTCAGACACTGGCTGACCTATCGGACTAGAAAACAACTACCAAGCCCTCAATCGAGTTGAGGTTGTTGTCGATGCAGTAGATAACGATACCGCCGTCGATAACCTCGAAGCATACGTCAGCAGTAGCATTAACACTTGCCCAGAAGGTGTACCACTGGGTAGTCTCGTCGAGAACCCAATCGGTAGCCTGGTTCATAACGGTAGTAGAAGCTACCTCGGTCTGAGTTGCTACGTTGAGAACGTGGATTGGGGTATTTGCACCATAGTTAGCAAACAAATCGCCACCAGTGATAACTGCAATAGGAGCACCATTTACAGCGTGGATATCAATAGCTGCGAGCGAGCGCTGCCAGTCGTACAGACCGGGAACTACAACAGTCGAAGCGAAGGTAGTACCATCCATATAGTGGAGGTTGTTGTTGTCGTAGAAACCGTACAGAGCGCCCTCAGCAATAGTCTCACCAATGAGTGCAAATGCGGGGAAGTTGTGAGGAGTGCAGTTCCAAGCCTCAGCGCTCCAGAGAGGAGTGATGCCGGTAACATTGGTTTTCAGGCTAGTGCCAGCAACACCGTCGGTAATAGTCCAAACCTCAATCGAGTTACCCATAGAGAAATCTGGAATACCCTCGTGAGCTGCAAGCAGAGTAGCGTTCTTGGTAACATCGCCACGAACATCAAAAGCAGCACCAAGAGGACCATACTGAGCACCCTCAATCAACTTAACGGGAGCAGCGGTCTCCGAAGTCATATAGTAAACCTCAAAGGTAGCAGTCCAAGCATAAGTAGTCATATCAAGGAGGTTACGGTTGCACATAACGAGGTTACCAGCGTCGTCGTTCTCAACATAGTAGGGAACAAAGTCGCCACAGTTCAAATCGCCAACAACCTCACCAGTTGCTTTGCTGAGCAGTTTGGTAGGCTGACCATTACCGGGGCAAACTACAACCTTGTCACCCAAGATAGCAATCGAAGCCATAGCGTTGCCGCTGAAATCACCGCTGGTGAAGGTAGTCACCTGAGCACCAAAGACATCAACCATAGTGGTCGAGAATGCCTTAGCCGACTGAGTCAGATAAACCTCATACTCGAAGCCCTCAGCCTCAACCAAGAGAGTAGCAGTACGATCAGCACCGGTGAGGTTGGTAGCAACATTGATAACCTGTTTGGTAGTGGTAAGTGCGCGAGTACCACCTACAACAGCCCAGTCAGCATCGGAAGTAACGGTGAAAGCAACGTTGTGGTTTACGGGAAGCTCAACCTCGCCACCTGCATAACCAACGGTCAATACCTTCAACTCGCCAACATTAACCTCGTCGGTCTGAACCTGATTGATAGCAATCTCGGCAACCTTGTCGTCGGCGGTGATGGTCACCTTGCCAGCACGGTTGTCGAAAGTCGTGTTAGCAGCTACGTCGATAGTCAGCTGAATAGCAGTACCTGCAACGCCCGAAGCGGGAGTAACGGTAATCCACTCTGCGTCGGCAGCAGCAGTCCAAGCAGCGTTGGTCGAGAAAGCAACAACTTTCTGAGCAGCCTCGGTCGAGAGGTTCATAGTTGCGTCAGCAGCGTTGTCGAGCGAGAGAGTTGTCTCGGGCACAGGCTCCTCACAAGCGAAAAGCATAGCCGCAACTGCAAAAATTGCAAAAAACTTTTTCATAGGTAAAATTGTTTAGTTGATGTTTAGTTAGTTAATAAAATTTTGGTTGTATAAGTTATCATTATTTCATCGAAGTAGCCTCATCAGGTCGCCATATATATATTGGAAGACTGACACAAAACCACATCGTTACACTTTTCAAAAATACAGCACCTTAAAGTGAAAACAAAATTAAATACATTAAAAATACACTTTTTATTATATTGTTTTTGATTTCACATCGTATATCGCTATAAATCAGCCAAGTAGCCAACTAAAAACATTGTCGTAATTATTAAAATCTTTTCAATACAAAACACCCCAAAGGGGGCTCTTTAATAAAACAATTTATTTATTCGGCAACTTTTCAACCCTCTTGACCACACAAGCACCTAGTTCGTAGAGCATCCAGATGGGTACTCCAACCAACATCAGCGTAAACGGATCGCCCGTGGGAGTAATCACAGCAGCCACCACAAGCGCAACTACAATGGCATAGCGTCGGCTACGAATCATATGTTCATAACGCAACACGCCAAGTCGAGCAAAGAGAGCACACACGATAGGTATTTCAAACAGCGCACCCATAACCAAAGTCATACCCAAGAGGGTTGAGATGTAGGAATCGAGGGCAATCATATTTGGCACAGCAAGACTAACCTCGTAGTTGGCCAAAAAGTTGAAGGCAAAGGGGAAAATTACAAAATAGTTTAGCGCACAACCCAACAGAAACATCACATAACCACCCACTACATATCGGCGCGAATGGTGGCGTTCGTGGTCATAGAGCGCTGGCGAAATGAAGCTAAACAGGGAGTAGATTACATAGGGCAAAGCCACAAGTAGGCCCACATAGAGCGACACCCGAAGGTGGACAATAAACTGCGTTGCAAGCCCCGTATTTATCAGCTGTACTATCGCCCCACCATCGGCAGGCATCTCGGCCAAGTGCAAACGGCTGATAAGTTTGTAGGTAATGAAATCACCTCGCGAGGGGGCCAACACCCACTCAAAGAGCCACTCCTTAAAGCCAAAGGCCACCGCAGTAAACACCACCACGACAGCCACAATACGCACCAGATGACCCTTCAATTCGTCTAAATGGGTCCAAAAACTCTTAGCCTCGTCGGACATAGGTTTGTTGGGGGGAGTGAGCAATGAGCCAAGCCCTCCACCCTATTTAATTATCCTTCTTTACCTCCTCGTCGATTTTTCCGGCCTCCTCTTTGGCCTCATTCAGACCATCCTTGAAGGAGCGTACACCCTTGCCCAATCCGCGCATAAGTTCGGGAATCTTCTTACCGCCAAACAGAAGCAAAATAATCAGCGCAATGAGGATAATCTCTCCTGCGCCAATACTGCCTAAAAACAACATTTTTGCCATAATGAAATTTTGTCTTTTGTGTAGTTCAAAGCTGTTAGATAGGCAAAGATAGTACATTTTTGGTGATTTATCAACAGCGGTTGCTTTTAGTCCGTTTTTTTTCTTTTTACCACAATAAATAGCTATCTTTGTAGCATATATAAACTTTACTCATCAACACACAATTATTTATTATGAAACACAACAACCCAATGCTTCGCCTATGCTCGATTGTGGCCCTTACAATCGTAACAGTCGGAACGCAGAGTTGCCAGCCCAAGCCGATGGCCTCGGTGAGCAACTACGATGTTATCCCTCAGCCTCAGATGGTTGAGCTTCTCACGGAGCAGCCCGTTTTTCTGCTCGACCGCAACACCGAAGTTCTCTACGGCCCAGAGGTAGCCACCAAAGATGTGGAGTTTCTTATTGACTACATCGACGAGGCCACCTCAATACGCCTCTCGCGCCCAAGCGCCTACACCCCCGAGGCTATTCCAACCACACCCCACATTGTGCTCCAAGTTGAGAACAACCCCGACCAGCCCGAAGGCTACACTATTGTGGTCGATAGTTGCAAAGTGAGCATCACAGGTGGCTCGGCCGATGGTCTGTTCTATGGTATCCAGACTCTTCGCAAGGCCCTACCGGTGGGTAAATACAGTTCGGTGGAGCTTCCGGCAGCCACAATTGAGGACTATCCTCGCTTTGGCTATCGTGGTATGCACCTCGACATTGCACGCCACTTCCAAGACATCGACTTCATCAAGAAGTATATCGACCTCTTGGCACTGCACAACATCAACACCTTCCACTGGCACTTGGTCGATGACCAAGGTTGGAGGGTTGAAATTAAAAAATACCCACTTCTGACCACCATTAGCACCACCCGCAAGGAGACTGTCATTGGTCGTAACAGTGGTGTGTGGGACGGCAAGCCCTATGGTAAGGGTATGTACTACACTCAGGAGGAGTTGCGCGAGGTTGTGGAGTATGCCGCAGAGCGTCACATCAACATCATCCCCGAGATTGATATGCCCGGTCATATGGTAGCAGCTCTGGCCGCCTACCCCGAACTGGGTTGTACGGGTGGCCCCTACGACGTATGGACAATCTGGGGTGTATCGGAGGATTTGCTCTGCGCCGGCAACGACCAGACCATACAGTTCTGCAAAGATATTCTCGACGAGATTGTGGCCATATTCCCCTATGAGTATATACATATGGGTGGCGACGAGTGCCCCAAGGTGCGCTGGGAGGAGTGTCCCAAGTGTCAGGCGCGAATTGAGGCCGAGCACCTACAAAACACCACAGCCAAATCACCTGAGGAGGCTCTGCAAGGTTGGTTTATGCGTCAGATGAGCGACCATTTGGCTCAATATGGTAAGACTGTAATCGGTTGGGACGAGATTCTCGACGGCGACAACATTGGCGACAACGTTGTGATTATGTCGTGGCGAGGCGAGGCCGGTGGTATCAAGGCTGCCAACAAGAAGATTCGCTCGATTATGGTGCCCAACAACATCCTCTACTTCGACTACTACCAGACCAAGGAGGTCGATCGTGAGCCATTCGCCATTGGTGGCTACAACCCCATTGAGAATGTCTATGCCTACGACCCTGTGGCCAACATCCCCGCCGAGAATCGCAGCTACATCATCGGTGTGCAGGCCAACATCTGGACCGAGTATATCCACACCAGCGACCACATTGAGCATATGGCTCTGCCTCGTATGTCGGCATTGGCAGAGGTGCAGTGGAGCAACCCCGAGCAGAAGGACTACAAGCGCTTCCTTAGGCGCCTGCAACCAATGCTCGACCGTTACAGAGCTTTGGACTACAACTATGCCCCCTATGTTTTGGACGTAGTGGCCGACCTCAAACCTGCCAAAGGAGAGCGTGCTCTGAAAGCTACTCTGACCACCCTTGACGGCGCCCCAATCCACTACACACTCGACGGCTCGGCTCCCACCCCCAAGTCGCCTCGCTACACTTCCGAGGGAGTGCTGATTGACCATTCGGCCACTCTGAAAGCGTCGGCCCATCGCTACGGACGTATGAGCCAGCCTATGGAGGTGGTGGTAAGTTTCTCCGAGGCAACCCTCTGCCCCATTACCCTTCTGAGCACCCCCGCAGCAAACTACACCTTTGGTGGTGCAACCACTCTGGTGGACGGAATGGTGGGCAACAAAAACTACCGCACAGGTCGTTGGCTCGGTTTCTACAACACCTCCTGCGTGGCAACCATCGACCTTATGGAGCAGAAAACGACAAGCAAGTTGAGCTTTAACGTATGCGTCAATAAGGACGACGGTTGTATGGACGCTCGCGGAGTTAAAGTATGGCTCTCGGCCGACGGCAGGGAGTGGCAGCAGGTAGTTGATGAGGAGTATGCTCCAATGACCCTCGAAGACGACCACGGACTCTACCACCACACCGTCGATTATACTCCCACTGAGGCTCGCTATGTAAAAGTGGAGATAGGCTGCGAGGATAGTATTCCCTCTTGGCACGCCTACTTCCCCGGCGCACACGGATTCCTCTTTGTTGATGAGATAGCCGTTGAGTAAGCATTTCAGCGGCAGCAAACAAATAGGGGTTTAGGACCACAATCCTAAACCCCTATTTATTTGTCATCTCTTCCGAGCTGCTATGTGCGCCAGAACCATTTTTGGCGAGTGGTAAACATCGTAATCAGCACCGTAATGGCCGTTAGGATGAAGCCGTGAATAGCACCCAGCAGAGGGGTAGCATAGAGAGGCCACAGCAGAGCCACACTGCCCGTGAGGTTCAGCAGAGGATAGACCACCAAGTCGCAAGCCACATAGGCGACCATAGGATTCTGGCCACTCTGCCACAAGAAAGCCAATATCTTGCGGTGGCCAAAGTAATCGACAGCCACACTCAGCGACACAAGCGACACCACAGCCAAACCAGCCGTAGTGAATAGGTAACTGAGTGTTGCAGGGTCTTTTTTCACTCCCCCCTGCAATGGCTCAGCCAATACACCCAGCGCAAGCAACACAGCAGCAAGCACAGTGAGTTGTAGCCATAGTTTACCCATTGAGCCACCTATCCTCTTCGATGCAACATACATCACACACAAGAGTGCCAGAGTCACCACACCCCAAAGGCCTATCTCGTGATTCTGCACTGTGCAGAGCGTTGCCACAACAAGCGCCACGGCAGCTACACCCAACACCGTAGCCCACCTATTGTTGCTACTAGTATGTTCGGTTTCATCTGCCCCACCCTGCATCGACTGGCGCAACATCTCGCCTGCCTCCATTGCGGGCAGAAGTATGAGTAGGTAGCGCAAATAATCAAACCTGAGCAGCCACCAGATGGGCGAGTAGTGCATAACATCGGCGGCCCAACTACCCTCCACATCGCCACCAAGCACCAAGAGTGCCAGCAAAGCAAAGAGCATCATACGCACCTTGCGACCCCTACCTGCAAGCCACCCGGCCGAAGTAGCCAGATAAATCAAGCCGGCAAAGAGAGCCACATTGGAGAGAATCAGGATGATGATGTTGCTAAATTCGGGCGAGAAGTTCCTACCACCTGCATAGCTCGTGGTGAGCAACATAGCAAGCGCCACACCATAGGCAACAACTTTTATAACCACACGCACCCAAGGCAAAACCTTCTTAAAGCGCATAAACATTGGAAATAGCAAGGCAAAGGCCGCCATAGCCAAGAGCCAACTACGCCAATCCTGCGGAGCAGAGAGGACATAGGGGTAGAAGTGTTGGATGAAGATAGCAAAAAAGGCCAGTTGCAACCAACGCAACACCACGTCGAGGGCTATCTTCGACCACCTCACCCCACGTTCCAAACGTGAGCCAATGGAGAATGGCAAGGCCGCACCCATTGCAAACAAGAAGAATGGGAACACCAAATCGACCCACGTCAGGCCCGAAATCTCAGGTAAGTAGGCGTGAGTTGGTGGTGGCGTTTGGGCGTGATACATCCACTCAGGGAGTATGCCGGCCACTACCGTAGCCGAGAGCACCATTGTGATGATGGCATAGCCTCTCAGGGCATCGAGTGCATAGGCTCTCTTTTGCGTACTCATAGGCATAATTATTCCAAAGTTGCAACGAATGTGCGACCAAAGCGGTCGGTAGCCCTAACCTCTATGGTAGCATTGGGATTCTTAGGCTCGGCAGCAAAGAGGTGGGGAGTCTTAATGGGCGAAATCCACGCATAGACCACCTTCTCTTTGTCGGCACAAAGCTCATAGGCAGCCCTATCGTAGCCCTCAAAGTGGGTCATATCGGCCGTCTTGACACCATCCTCATAGAGTTCAACTTTCCACTGGCTATCCCAGTTCCACACATTGGCCACCACTGCATTAGGCTGGTCGTCCTTGCTACCGGGCTTGTAGGCACGCAACTGATAGTTGGTCTGGTAGCCCGAGGACTTGTAGTACCAGCTCACATTGGCGCCATCCACCTCATAGACACCATAGCCCATAGGTGTGCCGTCTAAGCAGACATCGCCCCTCCACCAAGTGCCACAAACAGCACCCGTATTGTGCTCCATAGGGCCTTCGGCGTGTTCCATATTGCGATTGTAGTGCATATGGCCCGATATGATGTGACTCTTAGGATACTCTTTCAGCAACTGAAACAGAGCGCCGGCGTTCATAGTCTGGTCGGCAAGAGCATAGCCCGTAAACTCGAAAGGCACTTGCTCTGGGGTGAGTCGTGCAGGGATGTGCTGTACAACAAACACCAGTTTGTCCTTTGGCACATAGCTCAAATCGCGCTCCAACCAATCCAACAGAGCCTCGGTGTAGTAGCCAACATAGAAGTACTCCCTACCAACATAGAAGTTGTTATTGAGGAAGATGTAGTGGGCCTCACCCCTATTCATCGAGTAGTAGTTTGGGGCAAAGGTCTTCTCGAAAGTGACATAGGAGGTCTCGAAGCACTTACCATAGTAGTTCATATCGTGGTTGCCGAGGATGCGCCAAACGGGTATGCCTGCGCCATCGGACACCTCCAAATAGTGGGGGTAGAGCCAAGGCGAGTCACCAACAATATCGCCACAATCAACACTAAAATAGTCGCCACCAATACTCTCGGCCAGCTGACGCATATCCTCAGCTATGGTAGCATAGCGCTTGATGTCGTCCAACGAGGTGGCCTGCACATCGGCTGTGGCAAAGAAGGTGTGGCGTTGGTCATCGTTGGGATTTTTAGTTAGCTTGAAGTCGTAGCTCTTGGTAGCCTCATCCACTGGCAGGAAGAACTGGGGAATACTCCCTTTATTTTCAACCAGATAGCCCGCAGGAGTGGAGATGTAGATGTGGCGCGCACGCCTATCGACCTCCAACTGGAAAGCTCCCTGTTGGTCGGTCTGGGCGAAGTTGTAGCCGTCGGTGACAACCACTCCCTCGACACCATTGCCACAGCCACAACGCACCGAGCCACTGACCTTATTGTGGGCAAAGGCCTCACAGAGCGAGAGCGCAATCAGAGCAACGACAAGCATCGTAGTTCTAAAAAACTGTTTCATAACAAGTTGATTTGGGTTAGCTCAATTAGCGGTTAGCCTCGATGTATTTGTCGATACCTTTTTTCAGTGCCGACCAATAGTTATACATCTTGATGTGAATCAAATCGAAGCAGAAGTAGCCGTCGCCATCGTTGATAGCAGCATCCACCGTATTGGTCACAGCCTCACGCAGTTTTGCATCCGAGAGTCCATTGGTTGCCCAGTTACCAACATCGGGACCACCCGCAAAGGGGCAAGCATCCATCAACACCTTATCGGCCGTCTTACAGAAGCCCTGAACGCTCCACTCCGAGTTACCATAGATGCTCGTTGCAGAGGCGTATGCACCCACCAAGAGGAAGTCGAGATGGTCGGCATAACCATAGTCCTTATAGCTGGTCGAAGCCCACGAGTAGTGGCTGCTTGTGGGGAACGAGGGCGAAGCCCAGTTTACACCCACGTCGTAGTAGCTCGAATACCAACCACCAACATAAGCACCAAACTGGATGTCGGCCCTAACGCTATGCACCCTCTGCTCGGCCTTTTCGACAAAGTCGTGGATGGTCTTAGCACGAAATTCGAGCCACTGTTTTTGCAGTGCCGAGGGGTAGTAGCTTGTTGTCTGACCGGGGGTCATAATATCGTTGGGCCAATTCTCTATCTTCTTGCCAATGTAGCTCTCGAAAGCCTCACGCGAGATATCCGAGAAGTCGGCAGCCAAGCAGTCGTAGCGACAACGGTCGAGGAAAATACCATCCAACTCATCATAGGAGGCCAAATCCTCCAACATATCCAGCAGGAAGGCCACCACCTCAGGGTGAGCAGGATTGAGGAACTTGGCTGAGTAGGCATCGTCGTCGGTATCCATCATATTGGTCAGTCCACCTTCCAGATTGAGCACCGAGGCCCACTCCTTGCGCGAGCTGTCGCGGAAGAGCATACCGTCTGTACCCAAGCCATAGGGGTAGCGCTTGCCACCCACCATTGTATTTACACCCGCGTGTACGCGCAAGCCCACCTCGTGACCTGCATCAATAAAGGCCTGCAAATAGTCCCAAGTTTCGGTGCGGTGGAAGTACTGATAGCCCCTATCGCTCCAATAGTCGAGCTTGGTAATCATTGGCAGTACATCGGTCTTAAAGAGCACGTCGCCCATAGTTGGACGCACATCTACAACAATGTCGGTAAAGCCCGTCTCGGCCACCTTCGCAAGATCCACAGCAATCTGCTCCTTGCTATTGGCATAGTCGGGGAAGTTGGCCGCCGCATCTATCCACAAGTAGCGAGGTTTCAGATTCTTAGGCTCGTCAACAGGAGGGTTGTCTGGGTTGACGGTGGGGTCGTCTGGCTTTTCGGGGTCGTCAGGATTTTCCGGCTCATCGGGTTTTCCTCCCTCGCCCCACTCCCACTCGGGAACATAAGGCTCCTGCTCGGTGCAGGAGGTGGTTGCAAAGGCAACCACTCCCGCAGCAAAGAGCATCAGTATTGTTTTGTTCAACTTCATAAATGTTTGCTAATAAATAATTCTCTTTTACTCCTCGGAGGCCTCGCGGTCGATACAATCCACCTGATAGCCCACAACCAAACGGTTGTTGTTGTCGATGCAGTAGAGTGCCATATAGTAGCCGTCTGCCGAGGGCACCAAGATAATATCACCCACAGGAGCTACATTACCACCAGTACCACCACCCTGCTCATAGAAGGTTTCGGGTTCGAGGTTGAATACCAATGCCGTAGTAGCCTCAATAGTACCACTCATGCCTGCCAACGAGGTCATATCGTAGAGGTAGATGTAGGTATTCACAGCCCAAGCAGGCCAAGCACCCGTTGCAAACAGAGCCACATAGCGAGCATTGTTAAAGTGCTTAGCGCTAAGCGAACGGTTGATGGGGGGATTGCCAAAGGTAGTGTAGGGGTCGAGCAACTTCGAGCAAGCGAAAGTAGTGCCATCTACAAAGTAGAGAGCATTCTCGTCATAGACGCTCAACAACAGACCATCCTCAATCCTCGTACCCAGAGGGGTAAATGCCAGAGGCGAGTTCGATACGGTGTTCCAGAAGGTGGGCATCCAAGCAATACCAACAAAGCCTGTGATGGCCTTAACGGTAGGCTCGCTCAGTACACCGTCGGTAATGTGCCAGTAGATGATCTTGTTTTGGCCACCGCCAACCTCAGTACCCCAGAAGGGAGCCACGATGAGTGCATTGCCCTTAATATCGCCCTGCACCTTGAAGCTGCCTCCAAGAGGATAGCCAATAGTTTTCTCATCAGGATAGCCAGTAGTGTTATCGTAGGAGAGCAACAACTCAGGAGTAGAGTTCACATCGGAGGTGTGCCAGATGCAGAAGGTTGCGTCGGTGTGGTTGGAGATGAGCAAGTTGCCTGCGTCGTCGTTGCAAACATAGCCAGCCTCCACACCGCCCGAAAGGGTCATAGTACCCTCTTTGCGACCAGTGTTCTTGTTCAGGAGGATAGGAGCGTTGCCAGTGCCGGGGCATACAACAACATATTTGCCTACCACTGCAAGCGACTGGTTGTTGGTCTCAACACAAGGAATACCCAGACCCTCCATCTCCAAGTACCACAACTCGCTCTCGCTACCGGGAGCATAACCGTAGGTAACTTTCTGAGGAGTGGAGTTCTTGGTCTTGATAGTGTAGGCCTGCTGCGAGCCGTCGTGAGCGGTCACAACCACCTCTTTAAGGGTGGTCAGGTTGATAGTCTCCTCATCCTCAATCGAAATGGTCGCGTGGGGCGAGAGAGCATAATCCACCTTACAAGCGCCCAACAAAGGAGCGGTAGTGTCGGTGTAGGATATGTTAATCTCCTTCTTCTCCTCGTCGATAATGGTAATCAACTGAGGCTCGGTCACCTGAAAGTCGATAATCTGTTTGTAGGGCAGTTTGCGAATCTCACCACGGATGACAATATCGTGGTGGTCGCCACGACCATCGGTGTAGTCGAAGTGATTCTCCTTAGTAAGGTCCAACACACACAAACCAGGGTCCAAGAAGCAGTTGTAGTCCATAGTGGCTGTAACACGCATCTGGGTGATGTCGGTAATCTGGTTGTTGCTATCCTCAGGGAAGAACCAAGGCACAGGAATCACTATATCCTCTTCGAGCGAAGTCACTTGGGTGGTAAACACAGCCATCTTGTTGGTCGAAAGTTCACCTTTGAGGAAGGTAGCCGAGACGCTGTGCAGACCAATAGAAGTTGTGGTGGGAGGCACCTCAACAGGCTCTTGGCACGCCACAAAGGAGGTTGCCAAAAGGGCTGCAATAAGTTTTATATTATTTTTCATTGTCATATTTATCTATCTGTGTAACAATTGCATAGATTACATCCACTCGGGATACTGATCCACCGCGCCATTGCCATCCAACTCGTCCTGAGGCAGGGGCACGCGGTAGAGTTTGCTGGGGAAGTAGCGGTCCTGACCGTCGCAGTCGATGTAAGTATAGGTGAACTCGTCGCCAACCTTATCGACCCTCAGACCGTGAACACGGTAGTTGGAGAACTCCTTCTCCGACTTTTTCAGACGGCGCATATCCCAATAGTATTGACCCTCGTAGGCCAACTCCACTTTACGCTCACGATAGATAGCCTCTTTGAGTTTGTCGCCACTGACATTCAGACCTTTCAAGCCAACCCTCTCACGCACCTGGTTGAGCGCACCGAGAGCCTCCTTTTTCAGCACTGCGTCGCTACCCTTAGCAGCTGCCTCGGCAAAGTTGAGAAGCACCTCGGCATAGCGGATAGAGATCCAAGGCTGAGTACTACGCGGGTAGGCGCTCAGGTCGTGATTCTCATCCACCAGCTTACGCAGGAAGTAGCCAGTTACGGTCTTACCCTCATTGATGGGCTTAACTTTCCACTCCATATAGCCATCCACACCGCCGTCGTAGGGCTCGATGGTGCGACCTTTCCACTGGCAACCATTGTAGAGAATGGTAGCAGCAAAGCGGGGCTCCAACTTATCGTAGGGAGGTACAGTACCAACAGCCTTACCGGAGTGCCAAGCGCTCCAATCGGGATAGTCGCCCTTACCACCGGCAATCTCGTAGCTCTCAACCATCTCCTGAGTGGGGTTACCAAGCGCACCCAACACACGACCGGGATCGCCACCGGGGGTGAAGTTGTCGTCGAAATTGTGGGTTACACCCTCACGGTTGTACTCATACTCCAAGATAGACTCGGTGTTGCCCTGAGCGCGAGTTTTGCTCCAAGCAGTAGCATAATCCTCAGTAAGCGAGAAATTTTTGGAGTCGATTACCCTCTTGGCGGCTGCGGCAGCCACATCCCAACGCTCGGCATAGAGCATAGCCCTCGAAAGCAGAGCATCGGCAGCCTCTTTGCTCACACGGTGCGCCGAAGCGGTAATGCTGGGAAGATTAGCAGCGGCATACTCCAAGTCGCCCTGTACCATATCCCAACCATCCTTCTCCGAGCTCAGGGGCATATCGGCCTTAATCTGAGTCATATCGTAGTCGTAGATGATAATCTCTTTGTAGCGTTTCATCAGCTCGAAATAGATAAAGCCACGGAAGAAACGCACCTCAGCGGAGTAGTGATTCCATTCTGCCTCAGTAAAATTCTCCTTATACTCGTGCAAGTTGCTCAATGCCTGATTGAGTGAGGTGAGTTTGCCATAGCACCAAGCCCAGTTACCCAAGTAGTAGCTTGCCGAGCTTGCCGAGGGGGATGACATATAGGCCATCTCGTTGGCAAACCACATATGTGTATTGAGCGAGGTAGAACCATATTTCAAGATGTCGGTCATACCCTCCGAGATACCCACAGCTGTCTGTGCGGTGTCGAACTGACCCAGAGCGTCGATAATATGGTAGAAGCTATTGACGTTCAGTTCGGCATATTCGGGCTTGCTCCAAACGAGTTTGTCCGAAACGGAGTCGGTGGGTGTGGTGTCCAAGAAGCTATCCCAGTCGGAGCAGCCTACCAGCGACACACCCAGCAGCACCAATGCTAATTTCATATATTTTTTCATAGTCGTATATAATCTAATGTTTGCGTTCTAATTCTCTTGTGTTCCTTAAATCCTCTGCACAATTAGAATGTGATAGAGATACCACCCATAAAGGTTTTCTGTTGTGGGTAGTAGCCATTGTTTACGCCGGGCGACTCAGGGTCGATACCCTCAGGCAGACCACTAAGGGTCAGGAGGTTGGCACCCTCAACATAGAGTCTAACACCACTCAGACCGATGCGTTTGCAGGCTTTCTCGGTGAGGTTGTAGCCCAACTGAACAGATTTAACACGCAAGTACTTACCATCCCTAAACCAGAAGGTCGAAGCCAAACCGTTGTTGTTGGTAGGAGCATTGACAGTCAAACGGGGATAGGTACCATTGGGGTTGTCCTCCCTCCAAGCATTCTCCACCAAGAATACGGGCGAGTTACCACCCTCTTTGAAGGTCTCGGTAAAGATTGTGTTGTCGTCCATACCGTTGTAGTATGTACCCGTGAGCGAGATGTCAAACATTGCAGCGCCAGTAATAAGAGTTGCAAAGTCGAAGTTGCGCCACGAGAGCGAGAGATTCAAACCAGCAGTGAGTTTAGGTCTATTGCTACGACCAGTGAAGGCTTTGTCCTCATAATCGACAATACCGTTACCCGACAAATCGACATATTTAATATCGCCGACCCTTGGACGCTGCCCCCAAGGCCAAGGCGAGTTATCAATCTCCTCCTCGCTCTGATAGAGGCCATCGGCTACCCAACCGAGCATTGCGCCCAACTCCTGACCAGCATAGCACTGGTAGTCGGGGGTATCGGCCTTGTCGGTATATTTGAGCCAACGGGCATAGGCATATGTAAGGTTCAGAGCCACATTGTAGTGCAGTGCATTTGCACCCTCGCCAATGGAGTTCTTGTGGGTCAGCACAAGCTCCAAGCCTCGGCTATCCTGCTCGCCAAAGTTCTCATATACGGGATAATAACCACCCATCGAAGGGGGATACTTGCCACCCATATAGGTAAGCATATCGTAGGTGTGGGTGTAGAACAAGTCCAACTCAAAGCCCAGCAGACCGCGCCAGAACGAGGCATCCAAGCCGACGTTGAAGGAGCGAGTGCGAGCCCAAGTGAGGTTGAGGTTGGCAATGGAGGTAACAGCCAAAGTATTGAAGCGGTTGCCACCCAAATAGACGGGCGAGCCCTGACCATACTGATTCAAGAATCCGTAGGCGCTCACATCATCAACACCCACCTCACCTGCCGAGAGCCTAAACTTCAAGTTTTCGAGCCACTCGTCGGAGCCCAACAGGAACTCCTCCTCGCTAATACGCCAACCGAGCGAAATAGCAGGGAACAAGCCCCAACGTTTGCCATCGATATTGCCGGCAAACTTGTAGCTACCGTCGTAGCGAGCCGTAGCTTCGAGCATATACTTATCGGCGTAGGCATAGCGCAGACGACCAACAAAACCCATCTGGCGAGTAAGCGAGCTCGAACCACTAATGGGGCTATCCGAAGGGGTAGCAAAGCCCAACTCAGGAAGCTCAATAAAGGGAAGCTCCTTACCATAGGAAGCCAAGCTACGAGCCTTATACTGCCTCATCTCACCCACAACCATAACATCCAAGTCGTGGTCCTCGCCAATCTTGGTCACATACTGCAACTGAGCATTACCAAGGAGCGAAGTGCCGCTATAAATACCCTCGCCGAGAGTATTGTAGGAGGTACCACGCACATCCTGCACCTTCGAGTAGTTCATCTGGGTAGAGCCATCGGTGGGCAGCGAGGCCAACATCACATAGACAGGTGTGGCCAGAATTTTACTCATCGAATAGCCGTGGTCGAACGAACCCATAACGCGAGCCGTCAGACCCTTCAATGCGGGCGACTTATACTCCAACTCAATGTTGGTCTGTACCTCGTAGCCCTCGTTGCGGTTGTAGCCACTCTGCTCCACAGCAGCAATAGGCGACGAGCCTTGACCGATGTTATTAGGAGTAGCGGTGGGCAAACCCTGATAGGTTTTGGGCAAGTAGGGGTGCGATGCAACAGCCTGACGAGCAACGCTCATCCAAGTGCCGTCGCTCTCACTACCACCCGACGAGAAGCCGGGGTTGTTCTTATTGTCCGTACCACCTGCCACAGTGAGTTTCAGCGTGAGGTTGTCGCTCACTTGCGAGTTGATGTTGGCACGGATATTATATTTCTCATAGGTGTAGGCCGAAATGTTACCGTGCTGGTTCATATAACCCAGCGAGGCAAAATAGCGCACTTTGTCGTTGCCACCCGAGGTGGAGATGTTGTGTTTGGTGTTCATACCAACGCCAAAGACCTCATCAATCCAGTTCGTATCGCCCCAACCGTCGGAGTCGTCGCCATTGGTCATCAGGGCCACCTGCTCGGCAGTGAAGATAGGGCTCATACCATCCATCTCACGACCCTTATTGTAGTACCACGCAAACTGCTCGGCATTGAGGAAGTCGGGGAAGTTGGCATTGACCGAAACACCCACCGAGCCTGTATAGTTCAGCTCGTTCTTACCCTCCTTACCGCTCTTGGTAGTAACGATAATCACACCACCAGCACTATTAAGACCATAGACCGAAGCAGCCGCAGCATCCTTCAACACCGAGATGCTTGCAATATCGTTGGGGTTGATGTCGTCCAAAGCACGGGGTACGCCATCGACAATATAGGTGACGCCATAGTAGGAGCCACGCACCGTCAGCGATGCGCCATCCATACCGGGCTCACCCGACTCCTGTACCGAGGCGATACCGGCAATACGGCCACCCAGCATACTCGTAACGTTAGTAGCGGGAGCTTTCTGCAACTCATCACCATCGATAGAGGAGATAGAGGCCGTAAGACTACCCTTACGCTGCACACCGTAGCCCACAACAACAACGTCGTCGAGCACGTCGGCCTCGGTGGTCATAACCACATCAATCTGTGTGCGGCCACCAACTGCCTCCATCAAGTCCTTCATACCGAGGTACTGGAACAACAACATAGGATTTTTCACATCTTTGGGGATGTTCAGGTGCCAGTTGCCCAGATAGTCGGTGGATGTACCAACGGTAGTGCCTTGCACAACAACCGTCGCACCAATAACTGGCTCACCTGCCTCATCCTTCACCACGCCACGCACATAGCTCTGCGCCATCAGCGAGGAGGTTGCAAATAGCATCAGTGCCAAGAGCACCGACCTACTTACAAATGATTGGGTAAAAAGTTTCATAAGAAAAGTTTTTTTGTGATTATTTGTGTAGTTGATTGATTTACATACCACTAATTTACTTAGCCAAGATGTCGGCAATCATATCCGAAGCCTCTATAAGCATACGAGGAACGTGGAATGGGCCTTTGAAGATGTTGCCCTTGGCGGGCTGTGCCACGCTTCCATCGCGGTGGAGGTAGCCATACCACTCGCCCATCTCCCTATCCTTCAAGTGAGCGTAGGCCCACTCGTGAGCTTTGCGGAACTTCTCCAAGTAGCTCTCATCGCCCGTAGCCTCGTAGCAATAGAGCGAAGCGATGATAGCCTCACACTGAGGCCACCAAAACTTCATATCCTGAGAGTAGTCTTGTGGAGGGAAGCCTTTGCAGTCGCGGAAGTTGATGATACCACCAAACTCCTCGTCCCAGCCCCAAGCCCACGCCCAGTCGTAGATTTTCAGACCGATGCGGGTGAGTCTTTCGTCCCAGCCACGACGTTTTGCCTCGGCCAAGATAAACCAAGCTGTCTCGATGCAGTGACCGGGGTTGATGGTGCGACCAGCGCAAGTGTCAATCAGTTCGCCCTCAGGGCCAACCATCTCCAAGACAGTCTTATACTCCTCGTTCATAAGGTAGCGTTCGATGTCGTCAATAGAGCTATCAATCTGCTCGTCAAGTTCGGGGGCATCGACAACAGTTTTCAGCACAGCTGCCACATTGATGAGAATCATCGTAATGGAGTGTCCCCTACCCTGCACTGTGGTCTTAGGCTCCAAGAAACCGGGAGTGGAGAGCATACGTTTCATATTTCTGAACACCTCCAAAGCTTTCTCGGCATAGGTCATATCGCCCGACGCTTTGGCATACTCGGCCATAGCGATAGCAGCAAAACTCTCCGAAAAAACATAGCGACGTTTCTGCACAGGTGCACCCTCGGCCGTTACGGTAAAGAACATATGGCCGTCGGTGTCGATGCAGTGCTGCTCGATGAAGTCGATGGCACTCTTGGAGGCATCGAGCCACTCCTTGCGCTGCTCAACACGGTTGTAGGCAGCAGCAGCGGTCCAGCCCCAGCGACCCTGAAACCACACCGACTTGGTGGTATCCATCAGCGTACCATCCCTATCGACACAGGTGTAGATACCGCCATTGACGCTATCGACACCGTTTTTCATCCAGAAGGGCATAACATCCGAGCACAGCTCCTGGCGATACTCCGACGCGCACTTCTTTAAGTATTCCCTAAAATTGTCTGTCATAGTTATAATTGAAGTATTTATTTGTTTTTCTTGTCTTGGTTTGTCCAGTAGGCCTCAATCTCCTCCAACGAGCGACCCGTAGTCTCGGGTACAAGTCGCCACATAATAAGGATATAAGGTAGGCACATAAGGGCAAAGATGAAGAATGTACCCGACTGGCTCCAACCAAGCAGTACGGGAGTGAGCTGACCAATCAGATAGGTGCCAATCCAGAGTGCAAAGCCTGCAATACTCATAGCCCTGCCACGCACACTATTTGGATACATCTCGCTCAGCAGCACAAATACGATTGCCGAGATGGAGATGGCGCAGCAGAATACATAGGCCAAGAAGAAGGTGAGCATAAAGCCATTGCCCAAGCCGAGCGCCGCACCCCACTGGAAGTAAACCGCAATGCAGAGAAGGCACAAAATCATACCCGACACACCCCAATAGATGAGCTGCTTGCGACCCACGCGGTCTATAATAAATACAGCCAAAATGGTCGTCACCATATTCACAACGCCCACCAACACTGTGGAAAACATTGGGTTGTCGAAACCAGCCTCCGAGAAAATCTTAGGGCCATAGTAAAGCACAGCATTGACGCCCATAAACTGGCCCAAAATAGCAATGGCGCTACCGATAAGCACAGCCTTGAAGATGCCGGGTTTGAGAATATCGCGCCAGCTACCCTTATTTTCGCCGCCCATCGACTGCTCCGTAGCAGCAATCTCGGCTGCGGCCTCGGCCTCCGAACGATAGATTTTGCCATAGACCTGTGTAGCACGAGCGAGTTTCTTATTCACAACCAACCACTTGGGGCTCTCGGGAATGAAGAAGATTATCACAAAGAAGAGCAACGCAGGCAGCGTCTCGCTACCCAACATACCCCTCCAAGCCTCCGTGTTGAACATCCTCTGCCAGAGTGAGAGCTCGCCCGTAAGCTCGGTATTGATACCCGAGTCGATGACCCAGTTGGCCAAGTAGGCCAAAAGGAAACCCATTGTAACAGCCAACTGATAGAGCGACACAAGCGTACCGCGCACCTTGGCAGGCGAAACCTCCGAAATGTAGATGGGTGAAACGATAGAAACGATACCAATGCCTACGCCACCGATGATTCGATAGGCCACAAGTTGGTCGAAGTTGCCACACACAGCACATCCGATGGCCGAAATGCTAAACAGAGCCGCAGCAATGAGCATTGTGAGTTTGCGACCGAGCTTATCGCTCATAGCGCCAGCAACAGCCACACCGCAGATTGAACCAATCAGGGCGCAACCTACATACCAACCCTCACGCATATCCGAGAGAGCAAACTGTCCTTTGACCATCTCGGTTGTACCCGAGATAACGGCTGTATCATATCCGAAGAGTATGCCTCCAATGGCCGCAACAATGGTCATAAAGACAACATACCCCATATTCATACTTTTAGTCGTCGATTTTGTCATAACTCTTCCTCCTTACGATTATTTCATATTGAAGTACTCTTTGTAGCGATTGTAGAGGTGACCTGCCTGCAAGTAGGAGGACTGAGGCGAAAGGAAGTGCGAGAACTCAAAGGTGATGGCCTTGTCGTAGCCGGCACGTTTGGCAGCTTCGAGTTTCATACGCAACTTATCGAACTTAATGGGCAAGAACTTGATAGGCATATCCCTATCGAAAGTCTCTGCATTGGTCCAGCACTTCATACCATAGCGGTCAGCCAGTTTCTTATTGACCTCAAAGAAGGCGTCGAGCTCGTCGTAGTCGATGTGGCCGTCTTGGAAGGCGCAAGCATCCACAACATCGTGGATACCATCGAAAATCTCGTTCCACTCCCTCTCGTGCTCCAATACCGACACAGCGTTGGCATTGACACTATTGGTTGTGCCCATAATAGCCTTCTTACCGTCAATCCAAGGCGAAATGAAGGTTGGCAGACCACCCGACACATCCTTACACTGTTTGCCCATAGCGTGGAAAGCATTGATAGCGCCCTTGGTTTTGCGGCTAATCTCGCCACTGATGTACCAACCACCAAAGCTCTCGTAGTGGCCATAGCGCTGCCATACCTCGTCGATGACATATTTGTTGTCCTCAATCTCCCAGCTCAAATCGCCCGTATCCCAGTAGCGACCCGAGTCGTAGAGGCCAAACCAAAACTTCATACCATATTTCTGGGCCAGACGCAAAAACATATCAACCAAATCCACCGAAGGCATATAGCAACCCTTACCAAGCAGATATTTCGAGGGATAGGTGATAAATTTACGATAACCCGAGCGAATCATAATTACGGTGTCGATACCGATAGCCTTCATATTGGCAAAGTCGGCATCCCACTCTTTCTCGCCCCAGTTCTGGTGGGGAATGTCGTGGGAGATTTCATCGAGGAAAGTACCAGTGATAGGGAGTCCTGCACCGGCAGGCACAATCAGTCCACCCTTGGTCTGCTTAAACATAGGCGAATCCAACACCTCGCCCACGCGCTCTGCGCCACGAGCCAGCTCTGAGGGCAGAATAGCAGCAGCACCCAGCGCAGCCGTAGTTTTAAGGAAATCGCGTCTTGTAAACTCTTTCATATTACTTTTCTGTTTAGTAGTTATTGTTTTGTTATGTTTTATCTTCGTCGGTGAGCCATATCAAAGATATGGTCAAGCCACTTGGGGGCAATGCAGCTACGACCTATTTAGGCATAGTAATACACAATACAAAACTAAAATTTATCCGTTAATTAAACAAACATAACTTAGATAAAATGGTTAATTTATTTTTATTTCCAGACCACTACCCACAACAGACTGTAAAACACCACCTTAACAACACCAATACACCTTGCAATTCCTAAAACATATTATAAATAAACACCCACCCATAGCGGATAATAAAAAAAATGTTTAATTTTGTGTAGTCAAACAGCGACAGTCACACACCCCCTTTCGTGACTGACTTAACACCCTAACTACAATGCTTAACAACAATCAATTACACCAAAGAGCCCTCCCCACAGAGGCCGACATCATCAAGGATGCCATCCTACGCCACTGCATCTACGAGGGCAATCAGATGATTCCTCAAATGGCCACAACGCTCGGTTACAGCGTACCCACCGTGGCCAAATATGTGGGCGAACTCATTAGCGAGGGCTACTTTATTGAGTGTGGCAAGATGGACTCACACCGAGGTCGCAAGCCCATAATCTATGGTGTCAATCCCTCGGCCTGCTACTTTGTGGGAGTTGATATTGCTCGATTTGCGCTCAACATTGGCCTGATGAACCTGACGGGCGAAATAGTTAGCCAAGTCACACACGACGACTTTGTTTTCGACAACACCCCCGCAACACTCGATATTGTGTGCCATAGGGTAGTGGAATTTATCGAGCAGTCGGGCATAGATAGCCGTAAGGTTACTTTGGTAAACATAAACATCTCTGGCCGAGTAAATTCGCTCTCAGGCGAGAGTTACAGCGTCTTCAATTTCGAGGAGAACGACGAGCCATTGGCAGCCATACTAAGCGAGAAAATTGGACTGACGGTGAGGATTGAAAATGACTCTCGCGCAATGACCTTTGGCGAACTCTCGACGGGCAATGCAAGGGGCTACCGCAACGCCCTATTTATCAACGCCAGTTGGGGTCTTGGTTTGGGCATAATTGTCAATGGCGAACTCTACTACGGACGTCACGGCTACTCAGGCGAAGTGGGACATATGAATGTCTATAACAACGAGATAATGTGTCACTGTGGCAAGAAAGGATGCTTAGAGACCGAGGTTTCGGGCTTTGCAATCCACCGCAAGCTTCTGGAACGCATACGTCAGGGGCAAACCTCGGTTCTATCGCCTTTGGTGGCACGCGGACAGACCATATCAACCTACGACATTGTATGTGCTGCTACACGCAACGAAGACCCTCTGTGTATTGAGCTTATTGAGCAGACGGGAGCAGAGCTTGGCCGACAACTTGCCAATCTGATAAACATTTTCAACCCCGAGGCGGTGATTATTGGTGGTGTATTGGCACTTGCCGATGAGTATTTTATCCCACCTATCCGATTGGCCGTACGCAAGTATTCACTGAAACTTATGTGCAAAGATATTGAGGTGCTCACCTCAGCCAATCCACAGAAGGCGGGTATGATTGGAGCTTGTATGGTGGCTCGTCAATCGTTCTTCCCACAGCGAAGATAGTCCACATAAAAAGAGGCGGTAATCCAAACTGATTGCCGCCTCTTTTTATACCATAACTTGCTCTAACCGAACTACATATCCGAGCGCACCTGCCAACCCGTAATGGTCGATACATAGGGGATGAGCATCATAGCCATCTTCTGCTGACCGACGCGATTGGGGTGTTCGGAAGCGCCCAACTCGCTCGGACGTGCAAAGGCCTCGGGCAGAATACAAGCAAAGTGGAGATTCGCATCGCTCTCGGCCACACGCCATACATAGTCAAACGTGGGGTCGAAAACATAGCTCGACACACAAAGAATGGGCACATCTGCACCGTGGGCCTCCCTAACCTGCCCAACAAGCTCGGCGTAGCCCTCTGCAAACTGTTTATAGGAGGGCCAAGGTTTGGTAGAAAAGTCGTTAGTACCGAGGAAGATAACCACCAAGTCGGGGATATAGCTCTGACGGCGGAAGTTGTAGGGCCTATCCTTGTCGGCCTCGTCGAACAAGAGACCATAGCGTTCGCGCATCGTATAGTCCGAGGTGCTCTTCTCGTCGCCATAGTTACGCACAAGACCCTGACCTGAGTGGGCTACCAAGTTGTAGTCGGCATCGAAGTAGCGAGCGATGTAGCAACCATAGGCGAGGTTGCAGTTTTGAGTCTCGACCGTATAAGGCTCCGAACCGCTTGCCGAGTCGGTGCCGTAACCCGCTGTGAGCGAGTCGCCAATAAACTCAATATGGCGACCTTTGGCAAGATTCCGACCCTCAACAAGCACTCCATCCGTAGTGAAAGAAAAAACAGTTGTAAGGCCATTGAAACCCTCAGTGCGACGTTGTAGGCGGATATTATACTCTCCCTTCTCACCCTCAAAGAGCACCACATTATGAGGCTCTGCGCCCTCGGTTTTAACCACCGAATGTTGCCTTCCATCGACAATAACATTAAAATAGTTCAGTCCGCTATCCGAAACCTCCATAGTGAGTTTCGAGCCACAGAGCACCATATCGGCATAGGTACCGCTCCAATCGAACTTCACCTCGCCCTCGGCGGTCATATCCACACGACCAACCCAACGAATCTGCTCGCTATCGGCACGATAGGTTTGACTCTCTACTTTTCCACATCCTGTGGTGGCCAATGCACCAAGTAGCGCCATAAGCACCACAAAAATTACTCTCTTCATATCTATATCTACATATTTATATATTATACGTCATTTCGGACCACCCTACTCCACATAGAGCACCAAGCCTTTCAGGTATTCGCCCTCGGGGTGGTAGATATTTATTGGGTGGTCGGTAGGCTGAGTGAGCTGATGGAGAATCCTCACCTTGCGACCCGCAATAGCCGCAGCCGAGAATACAGCCAAGCGGAACTGCTCCTTGCTGACAGCCTGTGAGCAACTAAACGTAAAGAGTATGCCCCCTTTGGCTATCTTCTCCATTGCTCTGGCATTGAGCCTTTTGTAGCCTTGAAGGGCATTGCCCAGCACCTTGTGATGTTTGGCAAAGGCGGGCGGGTCGAGAATAATCATATCATACTCGCCATCCTCAACCGTACGCAGAAAATCAAACGTATCCATTGCAGCACTCCTATGGGGTGCACCCTCAGGGAAGTTGAGTGCCACGTTCCTATCTACCAATTCGATAGCCAAACCGCTACTATCGACACTCGTAACTGAGCGAGCCTCGCCCGCAAGAGCATAGATGGAGAAGCCTCCCGTATAGCAGAACGTATTGAGCAGATTGCGTCCTTTGGCGTAGTGGCCTACAAGTTCACGATTGGCCCTTTGGTCGATGAAGAAACCGGTCTTTTGACCCTTGGCCCAATTGACCGCAAACTTGTGTCCGCCTTCGAGCACAATCTCCTCGCCCTGACCCTCGCCCCAGAGGTAGCCATCCTCGGCCTCAATATCGGCCTTGAAGGGGAGCGTTTGAGAGCTCTTATTGTAGATAGCCCTAAGCGACTGGCCGAAGTTGGCCCTAAGAGCATTGACAATCTCGTTCAAAGAGAGGTACATACCGACACTATGACACTGCACCACAGCCGTAGAGCCGTAGATGTCCACCACCAATCCGGGCAGATTGTCGCCCTCGCCGTGTACAAGGCGATAGCAGGTGGTCTTTTCGTTGCCAACCAGTCCGAGCGCACGACGCACCTCCAAAGCCGAGGCTATACGTCCACGCCACCAAGCCTCATCAATAGACTCCGGCTCGAAAGTAAGCACTCTGACAGCAATAGAGCCCACCTGAGAGTGGCCACGAGCAATAAAATCACCCGAAGAGGTCAGTACATCGACAATCTCACCCTCCTCAATCTGGTCGCTCACACGCGAAATGGCGCCCGAGAAGACCCAAGGGTGATGGCGCAGGAGCGACTCCTGCTTACCGTGTTTGAGAAATATCTGTTTGTAGTTTGTGCTATTTGTACTCATTTGCTACCGATTGCAATTTGTTATACATTTCAAGACATATCCACGCATCCGTTGCGGCATAGCGCAGTTGGGCTGCCGTAAGCTCTTTGGCTTCCCAGTTGCTCAGGCGTTGAGCCTTCGACACCGACACACCCAATATGATTGCCGCCATCTTCCTCAGGCTCTTATCCTCAATACCAAAGGCAACAACCTCTTGTTGGAGCTCCACAAAACCTCCTGCACGGAAGTGACGCACCTTATTGAGATTGCGTATATCGCCCAGAACATCGACACCCACTTTGAGCGTCTGCTTACTTTCGAGTAAGCGCATCAGGCAACGCTCCATCTTCACAGCCCCCAAGCGAATCAGGTAGCAGGTTGTGGAGGTGGAGAGCTGAATGAGCGAAACATTGTAGCTCACACCCGCCTTGAATGATGGGCGTGTCTCGGTGTCGAAGCCTATGATATGCTCCTTTGAGAGAGCCTCACAAGCCTCAGCAAGCTTCTCAGCTGTATTGACGACAACGATTTTGCCCTCAAAACCAACTGCCGGCAAATCCTTAATTTCGTCTGCCTCAACACTATGTCGAAAATAATTCTGCATTCTCTTTATCCTATCTTTGGCCTTCGGGCCACAAAATTACCTCTTTATCCTGAGAAATCCACCTTTGGTGGTATAAATTTTCTCCTGCTCGAAAAGTTCCTCCACCACAGCCACCACCACTTTTGGGTCGGCACTAAACCTACGCACCAAGTCGCGAGGCGTGATTTCCTCCTCGGCACCGACAATCTCCAACACCCTCTCGGCACTCACCTGAGGGGCGCTTTCAACACCTTCTTTGGCTCTTTTACGACGCTCAATGCAGAGGTCACAGACGCCACAATCGGCCACCTCTTTTTCGCCAAAGTACTCCTGTATGTAGCGACTACGGCAACCGCTCTCCATCAGGGCGTAGTTCATAATAGCCTCTAAGCGTTCCTCGGCAGCCTCACGACGGTAGAGATAGCTATCGGGGGCAATGTAGAGGTCGCGTTTGGGCAGACGGTCGCATAGAAGCGTCAGTATGGGCGAATAGCTACTGGGAACATAGCGGATTATGTGCTGTCGCCAGAGCTGTTTGAGTGCCTCACGCACTCTGGCAACCGAATAGCCCGCATAGAGTGCAATCTCCTGAACATCAATAGGTCGGAAGTCGGAAAAGACTCCTTCATAAAGCCTCATCACGGCAAGCAGTACACCCTCCATATCGTCGGCCCTGAGGCGATAGTCGTAGAGGTCCTCGCGCGAGACACAAAACATCAGTCGGGCGCTATTTTCACGCTCGTCACTAAGGCTCATATAGCCATTCATAGCAAGGATTTTTATGCTATTACGCACCACATCGGCCGAGAGAGCCACCGACTTGGCATATTCGTAGAGGTTGAACTCTCGGGCCACGCCCGCACCCTCGCCATAGGGAATCATCATTCGGGCGCAAATCGTATCATAGACACTCTTGATTACCTCCAACGGTGGAAAGTCGCACTCCACCCTACCCGACGAGGCCCGCTCTTGGTCGGACTGAATCAGGAGCGTTGCGTAGCTGCGCTTGCCATCACGACCCGCACGGCCTGCCTCCTGATAGTAGGCCTCCAACGAGGAACACATATCGTAGTGGATAACAACCCTCACATCGCTCTTGTCTATGCCCATACCGAAAGCATTGGTTGCCACCATAATACGCTTCTGGCCACGCTGCCACTCTTCCTGACGCAAAGCACGCTCCTCGTGGGGTAAGCCGGCGTGGTAGAATTGGGCCGAGAAGCCCTCCTCAGTGAGCCAATCACACAATCGGGCACACCCCTCGCGGGTACGCACATAGACAATAGCCGCACCCTCCACATTGGAGAGCATACGTCGCAACTGTTCGTTCTTATCGTCGCACCTACGCACCACAAACGACACATTGGGTCGGGCATAGCTACTACGCATAATAACCCCATCCTTAAATCCCAACAGTTGCATAACATCCTGAGCTACCTTGTCGGTGGCCGATGCCGTCAGGGCCAAGATGGGGACATCGGGCTTCCACCTACGCAACTGACCCACTTCGAGGTAGGAGGGACGGAAGTCGTAGCCCCACTGGGAGATGCAGTGAGCCTCGTCGATAGCAAAGAGGCTGACTTTCATCTTTTGGAGCCTCACACGAAACATCTCGTTGTGCAACCTCTCAGGAGCTACATAAAGAAACTTTACATCGCCATAGACGCAGTTGTCCAAAGCAATGTCGATACTGCGGCTCGACATACCACTATGCAGAGCCACAGCTTTTATGTTGCGACTTAGGAGCGCATCGACTTGGTCTTTCATCAGAGCCACCAGAGGAGTAACAACAACACAGACCCCCTCACGGGCCATAGTTGGCACTTGGTAGAGCAACGACTTACCCGCACCCGTAGGCATCAAAGCAAGCGTGTCGCCTCCTTCGAGCACCCTCTCTATGACCTCGCGCTGTCCCGGGCGGAACTCTTTGTAGCCCCACCACTTATGCAGTTTCTCGACTATATTAACCTCTGTGGTCATACACATTTAGGCCTATTAAAAAAACTCCTCCCTCAGAGGGTAGCTATTGCGCCTATGTTCAAAATCTTCCGGATGGTTTTTCATCCTTGCGCTCTCCTCCTTCAAATGGCAGTGGGAGTCAATCCGGGCCACCATATCGGCCCAACTGATTGGTTGAGGCTTGCTGGGCACAACATCGTCGGGATACCATCCCAAAAGTTGTTCTATACCGAGCCTACGGGCCATTGCACCCACCACAATAGCCGATGCATTGGCCTTACCCTGAGCCGAGTAGCCTGCAATGTGTGGCGTTGCAATCTCAGCCACCGAGAGCAGCTGGCGGTCGATAGCGTCGGGTTCACCCTCCCAGACGTCAATACACAGAGTTAGGCGACCACTATGAGCAATGAGTGCTGCCGTATCGGCCACCTCGCCACGCGAGGCATTCAGCAACGTAGCACCATCTTTCATCCGCGACAAAAGTTCGCTATCAGCCAAATGGAATGTAGGGTTCGCTCCCGAACGGAGCAACGGGGTGTGGAAGGTAACAATGTCGCTCTGGGCA
>JAGBVY010000011.1 GCA_017630115.1 Tidjanibacter sp.
AGAAGTGCGAGAGGTGGCGAGTGTGACGCAAGGCGTTTATTATAAGCACCTCCACATCTTCCAACTTCGACAACTCCTCATCGGAGATGTGGTTGAAGTCTGTGAGATAGGCAATCGCCCCTATGCGAAAACCCGTAACGGGGAGCGTGAAGTGCTTGCCATTGATGGGAACAATGTCGAGTGTGCCGACACTGAAAGGCTCTTGGGCGATGGTGCGGAGTGTGATTTGAGGCGCCCCAGGGTAGGGCTTCTCCATAAAGGCGTAGTCGAAATTTTTGCGAACAACCTCCTGCACCGCCTCTGTGGCATAGACCTCAATGCTCTTGCGGCAGAAGTAGTTGAAAGCCCTCACATCGTCCAAGCCGATGATGTGGTCGGTGTGCTGATGGGTGAGCAGTATGGCGTCAATATCCTTCACACCAGCCCTGAGCATCTGGTAGCGGAAGTCGGGACCCGAGTCGATGACAACCCTTGTGGTGCCGTCCTCCACCATCACCGCCGAGCGCAGTCGCCTGTCGCGCCTGTCCTTCGAGGTGCAGACCTTGCAGTCGCAACCAATCATCGGAACACCCTGCGAAGTGCCCGTGCCGAGAAATGTGAGTTTCAACATACTAAAATCGCTATTACTCCCACAAATGTACAAAAAAACGGCTCATTCGCAAAGGAATGAGCCGAAACAAATTGGTGTATATCTCTGCAAGATTATGCAGTAACTTTTTCGAGCCACTTAACCATACCGAGCATTACGCCCATCGAGATGAGGCAGAAACCTGCAAATACTGCCCAGCACATCCACTGGTCGGGGAAGGTGTTGAGCATAGTAACACCAATGGCGATGAAGAGGTTGCCGATAGCAGTAGCCGAGAGCCACAAGCCCTGGCAGATACCCTGCAAGTGGCGAGGAGCAATCTTCGATACGAACGACAGACCCAGAGGCGAGATGAACAACTCAGCCACAGTCAGGAAGAAGTAGGTTGCAATCAGCACCAGAGGGCTGCATTTCATAGCCTCCTTCATACCCTCAGCCAAGCCCTTGAACTCGTTGCCCGAAGGATAGCTGTTTACCATAGCGATAACCATCAGGAAGATGTAGGCACAAGCGGCGATGAACATACCGAGGGCAATCTTACGAGGAGTGGAAACCTCTTTACCCTTGCGAGCCAAAGCACCAAATACATACATAATGATGGGGGTGAGGATGATTACAAACAAGGGGTTGATGCACTGCCAAATCTCGGGAGGAATCGAACCGGTCAAAACGAAGTCGCGAGCAAATACGGAGAGCGACTGACCGTTCTGGTGGAACGAGAACCAGAAGAATACTGCAACACCAAGCACTGCAAACAGAGCGTAGAGGCGCTGTTTGATCTCTTTTGCGTTAGCCTCTTTCTCCTCGGCGGTGTACTGTACCTCGGCTTTCTTCTCTTTCTTTGCGGGGTTGGGCAATTTGCCTTTAACGCAGAGGAAGATGGTAAGCGAGATGAGCATAGCTACAACCGAAGCGATGAACGAGAAGTGAACACCAGTGTTGAAAATCTCCAAGTAGGAGTTGCAGAAAGCTGCATCTACTACGCCAGTGTGACCAACAGTGGCTGCCAAGTTGTTGAGGTTCTCAGTAGCAACCTCGCTCATATTGCCGGCACCATTGATGTACTCGTGGCACAAACGGGGAAGGTCGGCATTGTAAGCCAAGTCGTGCATTTTGAGCCAGAAGCTCCTCAGAAGGGGAGCAATGAAGGGGGCGATAACACCACCGATGTTGATGAATACGTATAAAATCTGGAAGCCGGAGTCGCGTTTCTCCTTAGCTTTTGCCAACTCCTCAGCGCCTTTCTTTGCAGCCTCAGCCTCGAAGTTGTCGTACATCTGACCAACGATAGCCTGCAAGTTGCCTTTGAACAAACCGTTACCAAAAGCGATGATGAAGAGAGCCACGCAAGTGAGAACGAGTACCCACGAGAAACCAGCTGTCTCGGCAAATACGGGCACCGAAAGGATACCATAACCCAAGGCCATAACCAAAAGACCTGAGATGATGGTGCCTTTGTACTTCTGGGTGCGGTCGGCGATAATACCACCGGGAAGGCTCAGAACGTAGATAAGGAAATAGAAAACTGCGTAAATCCAGCCGGCAGCAGCGTCGCTGATACCAAATTTGGAGCAGATGAACAAAAGCAATACGGCATTCATAATGTAGTAGCCGAAACGCTCACCCATATTGCTAAGAGCAGCAGCGATGAGGCCTTTGGGGTGCTCCTTTTTGGCTTTGCGGATGTAGAATAACAAGAAGGGTATTACTACAACCAAAATCGCCATCAGAATGAGCATAGGGCGGTTGTTTGCCCAGAGATTTGCGAAAAAGTTGATCATAAAATAAAGTTTTAGTTAAAAATGTTAGTGTTGTATTCTTCTTTTGGTATTTCCCATTAAAGCTACAAAAATAGGAATTTTTGAGAATAAATTTGCATTACAATAGAAAAAAGAGTATTTTTATTGTCACATTTCTCACAGTTATATATGATTTCGTATGGCTAAACGATTGTCTATCATCGAGAAAGATAGTTGGCTCGAACCAGTTGAGGAGGAGCTTAACTATCGCTACAAACTCTATACCGACCGACTGGCCGACATTGAGGCCTCCTCGGGCTCAATTGTTGATTTTGCAAACGGCTACCGCTACTTTGGCTTCCAGCGCGACGAGCGCAACAGGGGCTGGTGGTTTCGTGAGTGGCTGCCTGCCGCCGAGAGTGTCTATCTGTTTGGCGACTTCAACGGATGGGATCGTACTTCGTTGCCTTTATTTAAGAATCCCACAACGGGTGTGTGGAGTATCTTCCTCTCTGACCGCGATTACCATTTGGCCCACGGAATGTTGTATAAGATACTCGTGACGGGTGCAAATGGCACTCACGAGCGCATACCAGCTTGGGTTACTCGTGCTGTGCAGGACGACACAACCAAGAATTTTACAGCCCAGTTTTGGAATCCTGCTGAGCCTTTCGATTGGCAGGGCGACAATTTTAGGCTCCACCCCGAGGGGGGACTCTTTATCTATGAGTGTCACATAGGTATGGCGCAGGAGAAAGAGGGTGTAGGCTCCTACACCGAGTTTGCGGAGGTTGTTTTGCCTCGCATCAAGGCCGCAGGTTACAATGCCATACAGGTGATGGGTATTGCCGAACACCCCTACTATGGCAGCTATGGCTACCACGTTGCCAACTTCTTTGCCCCCTCGTCGAGGTTTGGTACTCCCGAGGAGTTGAAGGCTTTGGTACGCAAGGCCCACGATATGGATATAGCTGTGATTATGGATATTGTCCACGCTCACTATGTGAAGAATTTTGCCGAAGGTATTAACGAACTCGACGGCTCACCTAATCTCTACTCCTTGGCGGGCGATGCGGGCTATCAGCAGTATTGGGATTCAAAGATTTTCGACTTCGGCAAGAGGGAGGTGACCCACTTCCTGCTCTCGAATGTGAAGTACTGGATGGAGGAGTTTCATATTGACGGCTACCGCTTCGATGGTGTCACCTCAATGCTCTACTACCACCACGGCTACACCGAGTTTGATTGTCGCGAAAAATACTTCGATGCAGGGGTCAATCGTGACGCTATAACCTACCTAACGCTTGCCAACAAGCTGGTACACACCTTGCGCGAGGACGCTGTGACGATTGCTGAGGATGTGAGTGGTATGCCCGGCATTGCCAATAGGGTTGAGGATGGTGGCATAGGATTTGACTACCGCTTGGCTATGGGAGTGCCCGACTTTTGGATTAAGATGCTCAAAGAGATTCCCGACGAACAGTGGAACGTTTGGGACATTTGGAATGTACTGAACAATCGTGGCAACGATACCCAAACGATTGCCTACTGCGAGTCGCACGACCAAGCTATGCAGGGCGACCAGACGATTGCTTTCCGCCTTTTGCAGACGGCAATGTATGATTCGATGCACACCGATAGCCACAACCCCGTAGTGGATAGGGGAATGGCTTTGCACAAGATGATTCGCCTTGTTACGGCCTCGCTTGGAGGACAAGGCTACCTCAATTTTATGGGCAACGAGTTTGGCCACCCAGAGTGGATTGATTTCCCCCGCTTGGGCAATAATTGGAGTTATAGCCACGCCCGTCGCCAGTGGTCGTTGGTCGATAACGAGGGGTTGCGTTACCACGCTTTGGGAGAATTCGATAGGGCTATGCTTACAATGCTGCGTCGCTACAATCAGCTCTCTCAGGGCTATGCTTGGCAGCAGGCTATGTACGATGGCGACCAAGTGATGGTCTATAACCACTCCGATGTGGTATATGTATTCAATTGGAGCCCCACGCGCAGTGTGCCCAACTATATTATCCCCGTGCCCGAGCCCGGTGTCTATCGCATCCTGCTCTCCACCGACGAAGAGCGATTTGGAGGTTTCGAGCGCAATGAACTCGACGGTAGGTTCCACACCTTCTCGCGCAAGGATGACGACGGGGTGGTGCGTCACTATATGAAGATTTATTGTGTGGCTCGCACGGCAACGGTCTATAAGAAAATTGAAGAATAAAAGTGTAGATACATACAAATAATTATGCGTAGGATTATTGTTGTATTGGCCAGCCTGTTGTTGTCTGTGACTGCTCTGTGGGCTCAGCAGGCGGAGTTTCAGGCCTTTGCCGGCAAATATGCCGACTTAAAGGAGTATACGGTTGCAGAGCTGGATGAGTCCACAATCCGTATTGCCTCTGCTCTGGCCAATAGCGACACGCGCAAGATGATGCGTGCCGTGGATTATATGATAATTATAGATTTTCAGGGCGAGGATAATGTGGCCTTCCGCGAGGATGTCTATGCGCTGGCCGAGCAACTTGGCTTTCAGATGATACGCGAAGAGTTTAGCGAGCAGGGTTATATGCAGGGCTTTTGCGATGAGACCAAAAAAGTATTTATAGTCTATGCCAATACGCCCAATCATCAGAATGCAACGTTGCTGATTGGCAATGAACACTTTACGGAGGATATGTTCAATAGTCAGAAAAAATAAGATTATTGGCCTCTATATGCAATAAGCCTTATGGGCCTTATAATAACAACTCGGGTATCTTTTTTAATACCCGAGTTTTATTTTTGGATTTATGTCGGTAGTCGGTTGACGGTGGTCGGTAGACGGTAGTCAATTATTTGTGGCGTTTGGCACTCGGAAGATTACAACATAGCAACCCACCGCGCCTGCAACGCCCACAATCCAGTCGGCCAGAGTGTTTGGGATGAAAAAGATTATCGACGAAGTGACCATCGTTACCATTAGTGCCACAGCCATCACCTTTGAGCTTAGGCGCATACCTCCACGTCGCTGATAACTGCGTATGTAACCTCCAAGCGGCGAGTCGATTAGCCATTGCCAAAGGCGTGCCGACGAGCGGAAGAAAAACCACGAGGCTGCCAATAGTAGTGGTGTGGTAGGGAGGCCCGGCACGGCAATTCCCACAACGCCAAGTGCCAGACAGATAGCTCCGAGAAGTATATATAGGTGTCGTTTCATCTGGCCCTCACTACACAACTTGATTGATTTCCCCGAGGGTTATGTACCACAAGTAGCCGCTGACGTCAGTATAGCCCATCTGGCCCAGTAGTTCGGCGTAGTGGAGTATCTGGTCGGTGTGGTCTTTCTCGTGGATTAGGCCAAACTTGTAGTCCACAACCACAGCCTTCTTGCCCCTAATCATCACTCTGTCGGGACGTTTGGAGTAGCCACTGGCGATTATCTCACACTCCGACTTGACGCTATCCCACTCTCCGCCAAACCACTCTGCCACAAGCGGATTTTGCGTTGCGGAGTCTATCTGTCGGCGCAGTGTTTCGGCCTCCTCTTCGGAGAGGAGTCCGTTGGTTATGTGGAGAGCAATTTGTTTGTGCACATCCTCCATTGTGGTGGCATTTTCCATTGCTTGGTGCATCAGTATGCCAAAATCGCGTGGCGAAAGGTGGTTGCCTCCGGCCTCCTCGGTGTAGCGCTGATGGGGGTATCTCACGCTCACTTTATTGCCTAAGTGGTAGGTTGCAAACTCCGAGAGCGAGGGGGTGGGTTTTTTCTCGCTGATGAAGATTGTAGCAGTGCCATAGGTAGTCATATCGCCATCCTCCTCTACCTTGGCAAACTCGCGCACCGACTTGCCTACGGTGTTGTCGCCCGCTGTTGCGGAGACCATTATGTGGAGTTCTCTCTCGGCTCGTGTTATAGCCACATAGAGAGCGTTGAGTGCGTCGATGGCGGCAAGTGTCTTTTCGGTGTAGTAGCTGTGCGAGAAGCGACTGCGGCCCAAACTGGAATTGTACTCTACGGGGTAGCTCAGGATGTTGTCGTCGGGGTTAAAGGGGGTGTTGGGGGTGGCCCAAAATATGGAGTTGCTCAGTGGTGCAAGCGACCAGTTGCAGTAGGGTATGATGACTGCCGGAAAGCCCAAGCCTTTGGCCTTGTGGATTGTGATGATTGTTATGGCATTGGCATCTTCGGGCAGGGTGACCGATTTGCTTGCGCCGTTTTTCTGCCACCATTTCACAAACAGAGGCGTGTCGGCAATGTTGCGCGAGCAGTAGTCGATAATCTGGCTGTGGAGGGCCTGAACGTAGGGCACTTCACTCTGGGTGGAACACTGGGGAAAGCGGATGACAATCAAGTTGAAAATCTCCTCAGGGTGCATCATTGCCAGCGAGGTGAGGAAGGTCTGTTCTTCCTCGGGTAGCTCCGATTCAAAGGTGCGCGATAGGTAGTCGTTGTAGAGTGCGCGCGAGATGTTGTCGTCGGGCTTGGTGGCAATGTTCATACAAGCAATGATGAATTGTACACTCTTCGACGAGCCAACATTGAGCGCATCCTGACTCACTACATCGAATACATAGCGTGGGTCGCGATTGGGGTTGTTTTTGTGGCTCAACAGCAACGAGGCAATCTCTTCGGCCTCGACGTTGCGCCTTACCAAAATGGCAATATCTTTGGCTTTGTAGCCTCGTGATTGTAGCTCTTCGATGCGGGCCACAACGGGGTGGAGTGGGGTGTTATCTTCCTCGCCCTCGTTCTGGGCTATGGGCTCCTCCTCTGGGGCTTCTTCGCCCTTTTTCTTTCTTGACTTTTTCTTGCCATAGGCCATTACGGTGACGTAACCTTCTTCGCTATCGGGTAGGAACTCCTGACGGTAGTCGCTGTAAGCGTCGGTGGCCATAGTGGTAAGCTCCTTGTGGAGTGCAGGGGTTACATATCCCTTTTGGGAAGCCTCGTTGAGCGAGGCTTCTATGCCCTGAGCTATGTTGCCCAGGGCGTGTGCCGTTAGGCCATTGTTGAATGTGACCACCTCGCGCGTGCTGCGCCTATTGATAATCAGAGGCTCGGTGCGTACGTCGTCAAACTCTTTTGCTACCTGATGTGCCAGAAGACTCCAATCGCCACCCCTCCAACGGTAGATTGATTGCTTTACATCGCCCACCAACAATACAGGATTCTCCTCCGACTGCGAGAGGGCGTTGTGGAGTAGCGGAACGAAGTTCAGCCACTGCATTGTGGAGGTGTCTTGGAACTCGTCAATCATAAAGTAGTCGAAACGGTTGCCTGCCTTCTCGTAGATAAAGGGGGTGTCGTTGCCCGCCACGAGTTTGGATATGAGTCCGCCCACTTCGGCCAGAGGGAGTATGTCGCCCTCGCGGCATATCTCTTGCAAACGGCTACTCAGGTCGGCCAGTAGGGCAAAGTCGCGGTAGTGGCTAAGTATGGCCGACTTGGTGTTTATGGCCTCTTCCACCCGTGCGTGTAGCTCCACCATTGAGGAGAGAATCGAGTGCAACTCGTGCTCTATGGAGTCGATGGTGGCATAGGCGGGCGATTTGCCTTTGTTGTGCCAAGCGCCATTGTTGAGAGCCTTGATTGCAGCCGGGTTGGGCTCTTTGACGATGCCTGCTGCTACGGGCTCAACATATTTGGCCACCAAACCACTCTGGTTGCCACCCGAAAAGTGGCTCGCCAAGAGCATATGTTTGTCCAGCAGTGCTATAAAACGCTTTGCCTCGCTACGATAGAGCTCTTCGAGCATCTTCGACTTGGCCAAAAGTGCGCTTGCCAACTGCTCCAATTCGGGCTTGTCGTCGGAGGTGATGTGCGACTTTTTGAACTCCTCCGAGAAGAGTTCTTTGCCGAGCGAAGTTATCTCGCCTCGTATGTCCCACGATGTTCCCTCGGCAATGTTTTCGCCAATGTAGTGTAGAATCCACTTGTAGAGGTTTGTGTCGGAGGTAATATCCTCCAACACCCTATCGACAGCCTGTTCGAGCAACGAATCGACTTTGATTTCGAGGTTGAAGCTGAGGTCTATGCCCAGTTCGCGTATGAACGACCTCATTATGCGTTGGAAGAACTTGTCGATGGTCATCACGGCAAAGTTGTTGTAGTCGTGGAGGATGAGGTTGCAAGCCTCGGCTGCACGTTTTCGCACAAAAGCGAGGTCGTAGTTGTCTTCGCGAAGGTTTTGGTCGAACTTACTCTTCTTGCCCGAGGCCAAGCAGTTGAGCTGCATCAGGATACGACTTTTCAGCTCATCGGTGGCTTTATTGGTAAAGGTTACGGCGAGTATGTGACGATAGTTGTGGGGCTCGTTGAGCACCAATTTAATATAGTTGTAGGCCAGTCTGTGGGTCTTGCCCGAGCCTGCCGATGCACTAAGTATGTCGATTCTTCCCATAGAAGGTTGCGGTTTTTTCAAGAAAATC
>JAGBVY010000012.1 GCA_017630115.1 Tidjanibacter sp.
ATACATTCTATCATAAAACAAGTAAAAAATCAACATCATTTTTGAAAAAACCAAAAATATTCGCAAAAATCGGGTATAATGCAAATAATTGTGTACAAAATACTTATTAAAGGCGGTATATCTGCCCCTACATTTTTTCAAGAATAAACACCCTAATCGACCTCGGTATTGTCGCGCAACGTGCGCCACAGACGCACCATAGCAAAGACAAACAACAGAGCCGACACTCCATACACAACCCAATAGAGCCACCTTACTTGAATAAGCTCCGAAAGGGTAGCATCTGCACCATCGCCAAAGAAGGCCATTGTAATGTAGGCCAAGGCGTTGTTTATAGCGTGGAGAATAATGACCGAAAGAAGTGAGCGTGTACGCAGATAGACATAGCCCAAAATTAGGCCCACAACAAATGCATTGACAACCTGCACCGGAACAACGTGGATGAGTCCAAACAGAAACGCCGAAATAAACACAGCAGCAGCCGAGCCAAAGCGCTCCCTGCACGACTCAAACACAATGCCCCTAAACAGCACCTCCTCCAACAACGGAGCAGCCACAACTACCGAAAGTATGGTCCATCCGCCAAGTCCAAGTGCCTGCTCAACAGCCTCATAAGGCTCGGCAGGGAATAATCCCAAGAGTGGCTCTATAACCACTCCCGATGCGAGCAACAAGACCACTCCCCAAAGTACCATTGGGAGATTTACCCTGCTTGCTCCAAAATAGACTCCGCTTGGCAGACCGGCCTTGTAGCGACGCCACATCAGAAAGGCCACAACGGGCAACATCTGGACAAGATAGCACACAAACGAAATGTCGGGGGTATAGTTCTCCACCCCCTTAACACGCATAAAAATTGAGGCAACAAATGCAGCAATGAGAATCGAAAATACAAAGACTCCTGTGGCCGATAAAAGATCCATCCAGCCAGGGAACTTCACACTCTTTTTCGTCACCTCCACCTCAACATTTTGGGGCGTATCGGACACCTCAACAGCGCCCTCCACAACACCCTTCTCTGGGGCTGTCGGAGCCCCCTCAAAGGTGTTGTTTTGCTTTGTGCTATCAATGTTCATTCTTTACTTTATATAAAAAGTTGTAAACCTCTTAGTCACCGAGAGTTGCAACCATCACAGCCTTAATGGTGTGCATACGGTTTTCGGCCTCATCGAATACAATCGAATGACGGCTCTCGAATACCTCGTCGGTTACCTCCAACTCGGCAGGACCAAACTTTTCATAAACCTCCCTACCAATGCGGGTATTCAGGTCGTGGAATGCGGGCAAGCAGTGCATAAATTTAACCTCAGGATTGCCAGTAGCACGGATAACATCCATATTAACCTGATAAGGCATCATACACTCCAAGCGCTCAACCCAAGCCTCGTCGCTCTCGCCCATCGAAACCCATACGTCGGTGTAGAGGAAATCGCAATCCTTAACAGCTGCCTCAACATCTTGGGTGATGGTAATCTTACCACCAGTCTCGGCTGCAATCTTCCTACACTCCTCCACAAGCCAAGGCTCGGGCTCGTAGCCTGCGGGGCAAGCTGCGCGGAAGTCGATACCCATCTTAGCGCAACCAACCATCAGCGAGTTGCCCATATTGTAGCGAGCGTCGCCGAGGTAGCAGAATTTCATCTGCTCAAAAGGCTTGTCGCAATGCTCCTGCATAGTCAAAAAGTCGGCCAAAATCTGAGTGGGATGATACTCATTTGTCAGACCATTCCATACGGGCACACCTGCATATTTTGCAAGTTCCTCAACAATCGACTGACCGTAGCCACGATACTCAATACCGTCAAACATTCTGCCAAGAACGCGAGCGGTGTCGGGAATACTCTCTTTTTTACCCATCTGCGAGCCGCTGGGGCCAAGATAAGTAACGTGACCGCCTTGATCGTGAACAGCCACCTCAAAAGAGCAACGAGTACGAGTAGAGTCCTTCTCGAAAAGAAGTACAATGTTCTTACCCACAAGATGTTGCTGCTCTTTGCCTGCTTTTTTGTCGGCTTTCAATTGAGCTGCAAGTTGCAAGAAATAACGAATCTCGTCGGACGAGAAATCGAGCAATTTCAGAAAGTTTTTACCTTTCAACGATTCCATAGTTTTTGATATTTAAGTTAAAGTTTTGAGTGGAATTTCTTTTCTGCAAAAGCGAAATGCGCTTTTCCAACCTCAAATATAGATATTTTAGTTGGAATAATGTGAAGTTTTCAAAGAAAAACGTTATTTTTGCTCCAAAATAATTTGGAATACTATGGGTAAAATTGTAGCACTTGCCAATCAAAAGGGTGGCGTAGGTAAGACCACAACAGCTATCAACTTGGCTGCCAACCTCGCCATTATGGGCAAAAAGATACTTTTGGTCGATGCCGACCCACAGGCCAACGCCACATCGGGTTTGGGCTTCGACATCAAAAACGAGGGCATCTACGAGTGCATCGTAGGCAATCGCACGGCTCGTGAGGTAATCCTCAAAAGCGAGGAGGTCAAAAAGCTGAGCGTACTGCCTTCGAGCATCAACCTTGTTGGTGCCGACGCCGAGCTGGCCACACTGAGCGACGGCCACTACCGTCTGAAATCCGTACTCGAAGAGGTGCGTGACGACTACGACTACATCTTTATTGACTGCTCCCCCAGCCTCGGCTTCACAACCGTAAACGCACTTGTAGCCTCCGACTCGGTACTCATCCCCGTACAATGTGGCTACTTTGCGCTGGAAGGCTTGGGCAAATTGCTCAACACAATCAAGATGGTCAAGAGCAAACTCAACCCCGCGCTTGACATTGAGGGTTTTGTGATGACGATGTATTCGCGCTCGCGCCTTGCCAATCAGGTGACAATGGAGGTCAAAGAGCACTTCAAGCACCTGACCTACGAAACAATCATTGCTCGTAGTGTAAGGCTCGATGAAGCACCAAGCCACGGCATACCTGTAATCCTCCACGACGCAGCCTCAACGGGCAGCAAATGCTATATGGAGTTAGCAAAGGAGTTCCTAAAACGCAACCGCAAAAAGACAACAGCACAATAAACATACAAACGACATAGTTAATTATGAAGAAACATACCGGACTCGGACGTGGCCTTGGCGCCATTCTCGAAGCAGAAAACTACATTGAGGAGATTGCATCCGTAAGCCGTTTGGAAGAGTTGGATGTAGAGAGCATCATACCCAACCCAAAACAACCCCGTACCGTTTTCAACGACGATGCACTCGAAGAGTTGGCCGATTCTATATCCACACTGGGACTCATTCAGCCCATCACTGTCCGCAAGGAGGCCAATGGCAGATATATCATCATCAGTGGTGAGCGCCGTTGGAGAGCCACAAAACTCGCCGGCAAGAAGACCATTGCTGCCTACATCCGCGAGGCCGACGACAAGGAGTTGCACGAGATGGCACTGGTGGAGAACATCCAGCGTCAAGACCTCAACGCTATGGAGATTGCCATATCGTTGCAGAGGCTCATTGACGAGTGTGGCATAACTCAGGAGATGGTTGCTCAGAGGGTTGGCAAGAAGCGTTCTACGGTAGCCAACTACTTGCGACTGATGCAGATGTGTCCTGAGGTACAGGCCGCTCTGAAAGCCGACCAGATTACTATGGGTCACGCCAAAGCCATTGCGGGCGCACCCGAAGAGAATCAGCCCTCAATAGTGAAAAAAATCCTCAAAAAGGGGCTCTCAGTAAGGGCAACCGAGGATTTGGTGAGGAAACTCTCGACCATACCCACCAAACGCGAAGAGAGTGGCGAAGAGTTCCCCGAGATTTACACTCGTGCCGTAGAGCAACTCTCACGCCTCTTTGGAGAGGATATTAAGATTAAGCGCTCGGGCGACGGTAGCGGTAAAATCATCATTGGTTTTGCCCACGATGGCGACATTAGCACCATTGTAGAGCGTTTGGAGAAAATCAAGAACTAAAACAATGCACAGACTCAGGAGCATACTCAGAGCAATAATGATGGTGACGCTTGTCACCCTCCTTCCACTCACACTCTTGGCCCAGACCAACTCCTCTGCCGAGAAGTCGGAGCCAAAGAAAAAGAAGAAGAAGGAGGTGGTGGCAATTGCCGACTTTACGCGTAGCTTCACAGTAAAGGGGGGCGAAAGGCTGATGCCTATTGTTCGCACCGCCGAGCAAGACTCGCTCGAAGCCGCCAAGCTGAGCCACCTTATTGACTCGCTCATCGTTGCACGCGAGAGTATTCCATTGGAGGACTCAACGGCTACAAGCTTGTTGCAGACGCGCATCGACTCCCTGACTCAACGACGCTCCGCCATACTCCCCAAGTCCACAGCCGACACTTTAACCTCCTCAATCGACACACTCCCTATTGCCGATACGGTAAAGAAGGAGCGCTACAATTGGCTGTTTAGAGATTCGCTCTCGCTCACAACAACCACCTTGGCCAGCGTTGTCCTGCCCGGCTTTGCTCAACTCTACGAGGAGAACTACTGGAAGATTCCGTTGGAGTATGCAATGGTCGGCCTACCTCTCTGGGGTGGCCTCCACCACAACAAACTTTACAGGGGCTACAAAGCCGAGTTCGACAAACTCGCCGCCTCGGGAGCTTCGCAACAAGAGCGTACACCAGTGCAGACCAAGATGCTCAACCATAAGAGTTACAGCACCTTATTCATAGGCACTGCCGTAGCATCATTTATGGGATTTTTGGCCGATGGAGTGGCCAACTTCCCCTCGGATATGTCGGATATTCAGAAGGCCACAACACTCTCGCTTGTTTGCCCGGGTGCGGGTCAGATATATAATGGTAGCTATTGGAAAGTACCCATTGTAGTTGTGGGCCTTGCCTCAATGGCCTACGTTATCGACTGGAACCAAAGGGGCTATGTCCGATTTAAGACCGCCTACGACTTGGCCACCGATGACGACGACGCCACCATAAGCGAATTCCCCAACACCCCTGAGGAGTCGCTACGCTCTATCAAAAACTCCTACCGACGCAACCGCGACCTTGCCATCATCGGCACGGTGGCAGTCTATTTGGTGCAAGTGGCCGACGCTCATATCGATGCACATATGCAGGCCTACGACATTAGCGACAATCTCTCGATGAAGATTGAGCCGCAAATAACCCAATCGGTAACACCCGACGGCATTAGCAACAACTTCGGTTTTAACTTTACATTGAACTTTTAGGTTAATGAGAATAGATATTTTTCTTGTGGCATTGGGTGCCACACTACTTTCTGCGACCATAGCGGTAGCACAAGAGCCAACAACTCCTCTGGCAGAGGAGATTGTCGTGCCTATGGAGAACGAAGCAACCAATATGGATGATACTGGCCAAGAATTCAGCATACCGGTTCTCGATTCACTACTCTACTCTTGGAGTCGCCAACACCGCCAAGTGATGACCGAGCAACTACTGAATCCTATGGTGGCTATCGACACCGTAGATTTGCCTGCAAGCGCTATTCCCGACTCGGTATATATTGCTCGCTTGGAGGCTATCGGCTCGTTTATCCCAATGGCCTACAACGATGTTGTGAGGCGTTACATCATCTCCTACACCACTCGCAACAAAGCCGTCATTAGTCGCGCACTGGGTCGCTCGCAATACTATTTTCCTCTCTTCGAGGCCGAGCTTGATGCTCAGAATATGCCATTGGAGCTTAGGATGTTGCCCGTCATCGAATCGGCTCTCATCCCAACCGCACGTTCGCCCAAAGGAGCTTCGGGACTGTGGCAATTTATGCTCGGCACAAGCAAGGGGTACGGACTTGAAGTGAGTTCTTTCATAGACCAACGCTTCGACCCCACCCTCTCAACCAAAGCAGCCTGCAAATTCTTGCGCCACCTCTATAATATGTATGGCGATTGGTATTTGGCTTTGGCGGCCTACAACTGCGGCCCGGGCAATGTCAATAAAGCCCTCCGGAAGAACGACGGCAAGGGCGGTTTCTGGGATATATACCCCTATCTCCCCTCCGAAACCCGAGGATATGTGCCGGCATTCATTGCAGCAACCTACGCCTACCACTACCACAAGCAACACGATATTGCCATTGGCCAATCTCCCGTGCCTCTGGAAACCGACACCGTACGCATAAGTCGCATTATGCACCTCGAACAAATCAGCTCCACAATAGGCACTCCAATGGATGTGCTCAAAGCGCTCAATCCGCAATTTAAGCAACAGATTGTGCCCGCCGTCAAAGGACGCTCCTACGACCTTGTGCTTCCACTCTCGGAGATGAGCAAGTTCCTCGACAAACAAGAGGAAATTATGGGCAAAGATACAATCTACTTGGCTGAATATATGAGCCCACGCAAGAATGGCCAGATTCCTACCTTCGTCATCGACAGCAAGATACACAAAGTTAAATCGGGCGAGAATCTCTCTATCATTGCGCGCAAATATGGCGTAACGGTCAAGCAGATTTGCAAGTGGAACAACATCAAAGACCCCTCCAAAATACGCGTTGGTCAGAAGTTGGAGATTTATCTCAAATAGCCCACCACCCTACTAAGACGACAAATAGAACACACCACAACCAGAGATGATACTCAACGACACCATTGTTGCTCCTGCCACACCCTCGGGTGGCGCTATTGCCATAGTCCGCATTGAGGGCCCAAGGGCAATTGAGATATGTGACAGCCTCTTTCGAGGCAAACGCAAAGTGGCCGATATGCAGGGCTACTCAATGATGCACGGCATAATCTACGACTCGGAGCGCAGGGTGGATGACGTTGTTGTGTCGCTCTATCGCTCGCCCCATAGCTACACAGGCGGCGATATGGTGGAAATTGCTTGTCACGGTTCGAGCTATATAGTGGGCGAAATTGTCCGCTTGGCTATCGAACAAGGAGCTCGTAGTGCCACAGCAGGCGAATTTACCAAACGCGCCTTTCTGGCCGGCAAGATTGACCTTTCGCAGGCCGAGGCTGTTGCCGACATCATAGCAGCCGACTCGAAGACCTCACTCGCTATGGCCGACACTCAGTTGCGTGGCGGCTACTCGGCACTGCTTGGCTCACTCAGAGGCGAACTATTGCATCTGGCCGCCCTATTGGAACTCGAATTGGACTTTGGCGAGGAGGATGTGGAGTTTGCCGAGCGCGACAAACTTAGCTCCACACTCCGCGATATCCTCAAAACTATTAGCTCTCTGAGAGGCTCTTTCACTACTGGTAACGCCATCAAACGAGGCATAGCTGTGGCTATCGTTGGCGAGCCCAATGTGGGCAAGAGCACCCTGCTCAATCGCATCGTAGGCGACGATAGAGCTATGGTGAGCGCCATTGCAGGTACAACAAGGGATACTATTGAAGAGTGCGTCACTATTGAGGGCGTGGTGTTCAGATTTATAGACACGGCAGGACTCCACGAAACTGGCGACCAACTGGAAAATATGGGCATAGAACGCACCCATAGAGCCATAGGCGAGGCACAAATAGTTGTAGAACTCTTCGACCGCCCCACCGACGAGCATATCGTGCAACCACAAGAGGGACAACGCATTATAAGCGTGCTTAATAAGTGCGACCAACACTCGCTCGCCACCCCCGAGGGTTGGATTTCCATCTCCGCAAAACGTGGCGATGGCATAGAGAGATTGCTTGCGGAATTACGCCAAATGGTTGATACCAACCAGATTATGAATGGCGAGGCAGTGGTGTCCAACACACGCCATTACGAGGCTTTGGGCCGTGCCGAACGAGCCGCTGAGAGTGCCTTGGAAACACTTGTCGCCAACATCTCCACCGACCTTGTGGCCCGCGAAATCAGGGATGTCCTCGACGCCATCGGCGAAATCACCGGCGAAGTCACCACCACCGACATCCTCGCCGAAATCTTTTCCAAATTCTGCATCGGCAAATAACTATTTGTAACACATTGAAAATCAGCAAGTTATCACTTGTCTAAATAGAAAGTAAAAACAAGCATATTCACACATTAAATAACTGATAATTAACACTTTAAGGATTTTGCAAAATTTTGCAAAATCCTATTTTTTCGCCCTATTTCACCCCCAAAGTCTATCAATGGTTATCAAAAATCACACTTATAAACACCTCACTGAGGTGCGTAGAAAAGGGGTGTAAAATTCAACTGATACTCAGCCGATACTCATTTTTCAAGGTGTTTACTATGCGTTATATTTATTAAGTCGTTCAACCAAATGATTTAATAAAATATGACAAAAATTACACAACCAAAACGAGGTCTTCCTCCACTCGATTTGCGAGCGCAAGACCACTACGAAGAGTTGCTGACGATAAGCGAAGCAGCTCAACTTTCCGGATTATCGAAGCAGTTTATTTACCAACAACTCAAATCTAAAACACTGCGTTACCGCTTATTAGGCGATATTAAACATAT
>JAGBVY010000013.1 GCA_017630115.1 Tidjanibacter sp.
CCCCTATTCTCTAAATTCTCTAACCTCCCTTACTTTCAACCCTCAACTCTGATAAAAACAATACGGGAGGCACTTTGGGTGCCTCCCGTATCTATTTGTGTATCAGCTTTTGTCTTATTTCAGACGAGCTTTGATGGCTGCCGAAGCCTCCTCGTAGCCGGGCTTGTCCAAGAGGGCAAACATATTCTTCTTGTAGGCCTCCACACCGGGTTGGTTGAAGGGGTTTACTCCAAGGATGTAGCCGCTAATACCGCAGGCCTTCTCAAAGAAGTACAAGAGTGCGCCAATGTAGTATTCGTTGATTGCGGGCAGCTCAATGCGGATGTTGGGCACACCACCATCGACGTGAGCTAAAACCACACCCAACTCGGCCATCTTATTGACCTCATCGAGGCGTTTGCCGGCAAGGAAGTTCAGGCCGTCGAGGTTGTCGCCATCGGCCTCAATAATTACCTTACCCTCGGGCTGAGCCACACTGATGACGGTCTCGAAGAGGGTGCGCTCACCCTCCTGAATGTACTGACCCATAGAGTGGAGGTCGGCAGTGAGGGTTACGCTGGCGGGGAAAATACCCTTGTGCTCCTTGCCCTCGCTCTCGCCATAGAGTTGTTTCCACCACTCGGCAATGTATTGCAGACGAGGCTCATAGGAGGCCAAAATCTCAATCTTGTAGCCCTTCTGATAGAGGACGTTACGAACGGCAGCATACTGGGCAGCAATGTTCTGCTCGAAGGGTACACCCTCGGCAGTGGCAGCCTCCATATCCTTTGCGCCCCTAACAAGCTCGGCAATGTTGATGCCAGCGGCAGCCAGAGGAAGCAGACCTACGGGGGTAAGCACCGAGAAACGACCACCCACATTGTCGGGGATGACAAAGGTGTCGTAGCCCTCGGCGGTGGAGAGGGTTTTCAGTGCGCCACGAGCTGCGTCGGTAACACTGGCTATGCGCTCCTTAGCCTCCTGTTTGCCATAGCGAGCCTCAATCTCGGCCTTAATCAGGCGGAAGGCTACGGCAGGCTCGGTGGTGGTACCACTCTTAGAGATGACAATAGCGGCAATGGAGTACTCCTTGGTGGCCTCCAAGAGCTCGGCGGTGTAGGTCTCGCTGAGGTTGTTGCCTGCGAAGAGTATGTAGGGGTGTTTGCGCTCCTTTTGGAGGAAGTGGAACGAACTGCTCATAGCGTCGAGCACGGCCTTAGCTCCGAGATAGGAACCACCAATGCCGATGACGATGATAACCTCGGCCTTGGTTGCCAAGCGCGAAGCGGTTGCGCCAATGGCGTTGAGTTCCTCAGGGGTGATGCTCGAAGGGAGGTTTACCCAACCGAGAAAGTCGTTGCCTGCGCCCTCGCCACTGTGGAGAAGAGCGTTGGCGTTTTGAGCTGCGGGGGCAAGAGCTGCGATTTCGCTCTCGCAAATACCACACGAAGTGTGTTTTGAATCTAACCTAATCATTGTATAGAAAAAATAATTTGTAGTTGACGGAAAAATCGTTCGCAAAATTAACAATTATTTTTTACTTTTGTAGCTGATAAGGTATTTGATTTCAAATTCTCTCCTGCAGCGCCTTTTTAACGCTGCCAATGCCTTGCGAAATGGGGCCACCTATGGTGTCGAAGAGCACTGGTTTGGTGGTAAAATGGTACATATCGTTTCCACAGCAGTAGGGAGCGGTAGAACAGTAAACAAGATAAACAGTTAGTTTAGAACTAAAAAGATATAACGATATGGGTTTGTTTTCATTGACACAAGAGCTTGCGGTCGATTTGGGTACGGCCAATACGCTCATTATTCACAACGGCAAGGTGGTTGTGGATGAACCCTCGATTATCGCGGTGAATATCCACACCGGCAAGGTTGTGGCCATTGGTGACGATGCACGCAAAATGCACGGCAAGACTCACCCCGACATCAAGACCATCCGACCCCTGAAAGATGGCGTTATTGCCGATTTCAATGCCGCTGAGCAGATGCTTCGCGGTATGATTCAGAAAGTTAATACGAAAGGTTTTCTTTTCAGCCCCTCGTTGAAAATGGTTATCTGCATCCCTTCGGGCTCTACCAACGTGGAGATTCGTACCGTCAGGGAGAGCGCCGAGCACGCGGGTGGTAGGGATGTCTATATGATTTTTGAGCCTATGGCTGCGGCTTTGGGTGCAGGTCTTGATGTGGAGGCTCCCGAGGGACATATGATTATCGACATTGGCGGTGGTACAACCGAGATTGCTTGTATCTCGTTGGGCGGTATTGTGTGCAGCGAGAGTATCGATGTTGCGGGCGACGTATTTACGGAGGATATCCAGAAATATATCCGCCAGCAGTACAACGTCAAGATTGGCGAGCGTACGGCCGAGAACATCAAGATGTCGGTAGGTGCGGCGCTCAGGGAGATTGACAATCCACCAGATGATTTTGTGGTGACTGGTCCTAATATGCTCACTGCACTGCCCACAACCATCAACATCTCCTACAATGAGGTGGCTTATGCACTGGAAAAATCGCTCTTGAAGGTGGATGCAGCCATTATGAAGGTGTTGGAGAATGTTCCCCCCGAACTCTACTCGGACATTATGAAAAATGGCATCTACTTGGCGGGTGGCGGTGCGCTCATCAAGGGTCTTGATAGGCGTCTGCACGAAAAGACCGGTATCCCCTTTGTAATTGCCGAGGATCCTCTGAGGGCTATTGTGCGTGGTACGGGCATAGCTCTGAAAAATATCGACAAGTTCTCGTTCCTGATGAAGTAGGCCGAAGGCTATGGTTGAGGACTTTGGTCGAGAGAGAAACAAGAGAAGATAGTAAGGTTGCCCTCAGTGTGGGGGCGACCTTACGCGCTTTATTTAATAGAACAACACTAAGAGATTGTGTATAAGCTCATTTTGTTCATAAGACGCATTGCAGCACCCCTGCTGTTTGTGCTTATTGAGGTGGTGGCCATTGGTTACTACTCCTCTGCCACGAGCTTTACTCGCGCACGCCTGCTGACCATTTCCAACAGCGTCACCAGCGACATCAATGGGGCTTTCAGCTCGGTGGGCGACTACTTCCGCTTGCGTGGGGAGAACCAGATGCTCACCCAGAGGGTGGTGGAGTTGGAGGCGCAGCTTGCTCGCTGGGTTGAGGACCCTGAGAGGGTGCATCTTTCGGCCGAGGAGTTTGCTCCCTATGGCTTTTTGGAGGCGAGGGTGGTAAAGAACTCGGTCTTTGGACAGCACAACTTTTTTACTATCAACAAGGGTGTGCTCCACGATGTGGAGGCCAATATGGCGGTGCTCACTCCCGAGGGATATGTGGCGGGCTATGTGGTGGCCTCGTCGGAGAGGTTTGCTGTTTGTATGTCGGTGGCCAATCGTGACTTTACAATGGGTGGTAAGGGTACGCACAACGACTATATGGGTTCGCTCGCTTGGGATGGAGGCGACTATCGACGTGTGCGCTTGGAGAACATACCCCACTATGCCAACTTTGCCGTGGGCGACACCATTGTCTCGACCATCTCCTACCGTTTCCCTCCCGATAGGGTCATTGGCTATGTTGAGGAGTTTAGGCCCACTGAGGATAGGATGAATAGCTATATGAGGGTACGCTTGGCAGCCGACCTGTCGAGGCTCGATAGGGTGGTGCTTGTGAAGTTTATGGATGGCGAGGAGTTTGAGGAACTCCACAGCCAGTATGGAAAGTAATGAGGCTAACCGAATAAGAAGAGATGCAAAGAACATTAGAATATGTGTTGTTTTTTGTGGCGGTGGTGCTGTTGCAGTCGCTGCTTTTTGACAACCTGCTCCTGACGGGGCTGATTGTGCCACTCTACTATGTGGTCTTTGTGGTGCTGCTGCCGGTGAAGATTGGTAGGGTGTGGCTTTTGCTGTTGGGTGCGTTGCTGGGAGTTGTGATGGATATTTCGATGGGGACGGCAGGAGTAAATGTCATTGCTACCACGGCGGTGGCCTTTGTGCGCCCAATGATTATCAATATCTCTATGGGCAAGGATATTACCCACGAGAGCATCCCCTACGGAGGAGCTATTGCTCCCAAATCGTTTTTGCTCTACGCCTCCATTGTGGTTGTGGCTCACCACGCGCTCTTTTTTGGCTTCGAGTCGCTCGGCAGCCACCTCTTCTTTACGTTGGCTAAAATTGTGATTAGCTCGGTGGCTACGGTGGTGCTTGTGGCTCTCACAGCGCGTCTTTTCCGCAAAATTGTAGGTTAGTCAGAGAGGGGAGGTTTTGTTATGTCGGCCAATCGTTCACGCATATTGATACTCTTTGTGGTGGGGCTTTTTGTGGTCTTGGGACTCAGACTCTTCCACATCCAGATTGTCGATCATAGCTACCGACGTGCCGCCGAAAACAACGTCTTGCGCTATGAGGTGCAATATCCTCCTCGTGGCGAGATATACGACCGCAATGGCGAGTTTTTGGCCCAGAGTGTGGCCTCCTACGACCTTATGGTTGTGCCTCGCAATATCCCCAAGACTGGATTCGATACGGTGGCCCTTGCGAAGATTGCAGGGGTGAGTGTTGAGCAACTTGTCAAAGGTTTGCAGTCGGCCAAGAGCTACTCTTCGTCGAGGGCGTCGGTGGTGGTGCGACAGCTCACAACCGAGGCTAAATTACTCTTCGATGAGGGAGGCTTCGACGGATTCTATACCCTCTTCCGCACACAACGCTCCTACCCCCGAAAAATTGCAGGCAACCTGCTGGGCTACATCGGTCAGGTAAACGATAAAATCATCGAGCGCAATCCCTACTATGGTCGTGGCGACTACATCGGCTACTCGGGCATTGAGAGTGCCTACGAGGAGTTGCTGCGTGGCGAGAAGGGCGAGAAGGTGAGTGTTGTTGATGTGAGAGGTACGATAAAAGGGCCCTACCAAGAGGGACATTACGACCGTGCACCCGTTGCAGGCATCCCCATAACCACAACAATTGACGCTCAGTTGCAGGAGTATGCCGAGGTGCTTATGGAGGGCAAGGTGGGTAGTATCATTGCCATTGAGCCTTCGACGGGCGAGATTCTGGTGATGGTCAGCAGCCCCACCTACGATCCCGACGAACTGATGGGTAGAGATAGGGGCAACAACTATGTCAAGATGCTCAACAACCCTCGCCAACCTCTGTTCAATCGTGCTGTGATGTCGAGCTATCCTCCGGGTTCGACGTTCAAACTTGTCAATGGCCTGATTGGTCTGCAAGAGGGCGTTGTTACCCCATCGCGTCGCTACCCCTGCGCGGAGGGCTACCACGTCGGACGCGGTGTGAAGTGTCACGACCACCGCTCACCACTCAACCTGAAAGAGGCTACGGCCAACTCGTGTAATGCCTACTTCTGCTATGTCTTCCGCGACATACTCGACAACCCCACTCGTGGCGGTATTATGAATGGTGGCTACGACAACTGGGCTAAGTATGTGCGTAGCTTTGGATTTGGCGAGCGTTTGGGTTCCGACTTCGCCTCGGAGCGTGGCGGTTTTGTTCCCACCTCTAAGTTCTACGACGACTACTACCCCAAGTGGAATTCGCTGACGATTATCTCTATGGCTATTGGTCAGGGAGAGCTTGGTTGCTCGCCTTTGCAGATGGCCAACTTGGCTGCTACGATTGCCAATAGGGGCTACTACTACATCCCCCACGTTGTCAAGCATATAGATGGACACGACTCGCTCGACAGACGTTTCTACGAGCGCCACTACACAATGGTCGAAGAGCGCCACTTTGAGCCTATAATCGACGGTATGTGGGGCACTGTCCACCGCGAGATTGGTACGGCAGGTGTGGCCTATGTCAAGGGGTTGGATATTTGTGGCAAGACAGGTACGGCCCAAAACCCCCACGGCAAGGACCACTCCACCTTCCTTGCCTTTGCTCCAAAGGATGACCCTAAGATAGCCATTTCGGTCTATGTGGAGAATGGCGGTTTCGGTTCGAGTGTGGCCGCCCCCATAGCCTCGCTACTTATGGAGAAATATCTGACGGGAGAGGTCAAAAGGCCCGAGTTGGAGGAGTATATCAAGAATATGAAAATAGCCTACCCGAACTATGAGAAGCGTAAATGATAAACTTGGTTGGGCCAAGATAGATTGGAAGACCATTTTGGTCTATGTTGCGCTGGTCTTTATCGGGTGGCTCAACATCTATGCGGCTGTCTATAACGACGCTATGGGCGGAGGCTTCGACCTCTCGGCTCGCTATGGTATGCAGCTCATCTGGATTGGTATATCGGCTGTGGCGGCCATCGTCATACTGCTTATCGACGACATCTACTACCACCAATTAGCCTACCCGGCCTACGGATTGATGTTGTTGGTGCTACTGGCAACGCTCTTTGTGGGCCATACGGTCAATGGTGCCCGCTCGTGGCTTGTATTTGGCCCTGTGTCTGTACAACCTGCTGAGTTTATGAAGGTTGCGGCAGCTCTGGCTTTGGCGCGATTTATGAGCTCCTACAATTTCTCGCTCTCCCACTGGAAGGATATTGTGGGGGTGGGAGTGGTGCTACTTGTCCCCATCTTTATCATCCTGCTCCAAAACGATATGGGCTCGGCCTTGGTCTATTGTTCGTTCCTTATGGTGTTGTTCCGCGAGGGACTCAATCCGTGGGTCTATTATGCGCTTTTCCTCATCGTAGGACTCTTTGTTGGCTCGTTCCTGCTCTCGCCTGTGGCCCTGCTTGTGTTGCTTGTGTTGCTCTTTGTTGTGACGCAGTTTGTGGCCAACCGCAATGTGCGCGAGAGTGTGGGCTATGTGGCTGCTACGGGCCTACTTAGCATTGTTATCTACGCCTTGTCGTGGGCGGCGCAATGGGGTGTGAGTTACTACCACTCGTTGCTCGTGGCCTCGCTTGTGATGCTCATTCCGGCGCTCCTCTACGCCTACCGACACAAACTATCAAACATCTACCTCTATGGGGCGATGTTTGTCCTCTCGCTCCTATTTCTTGGGGCTGTGGACTACGTCTTCAACGACGTGCTCCAACTCCACCAGCAGAAACGTATCCTCGACCTGCTCGGCTTGGAGAGCGACCTGAAAGGATGGGGCTACAATGTCCACCAGTCTAAAATTGCCATAGGCTCGGGTGGCTTCTTTGGTAAGGGTTTCCTCGACGGCACTCAGACCAAGTACGACTTCATACCTGAGCAGAGCACCGACTTCATCTTCTGCACCGTGGGTGAGGAGTGGGGATTTGTGGGCTCGGTTGTGGTGCTTGTGCTCTTCGCCACCCTCATCATCCGCCTGATGAAGATGGGTGAGCGTCAGCAAGAGCCCTTCCGTAGGGTCTATTGCTACGGTGTGGCGGGCATCTTCCTCTTCCATACGATAATCAACATCGGTATGACCATTGGCCTTATGCCCGTTATTGGTATCCCTCTGCCTATGTTCTCCTATGGTGGTTCGTCGCTACTTGCCTTTACGGTGTTGTTTTTTATTGCAGTGAGGCTCGATTCGCAGAATTCTTCGATTGGGGAGACGTATAAGTTTTATTAGCCCTAATGACTAACGGCTGTGCCTTTCGAGCGCGCCTTGTGGGCGATTTTCGCACCAACCGTCAGAGAGCGAGTTCCTCACTTACGTTTAGTAAGCTGCGGACTCGCTCCTTAGTTTGGCACGAAACTCGCCTCACAAATCGCACTCGACATTCTCCCGACCCAGTAAGCTGCGGTTTCCTCAGCTTCGCAAGCCTTGCTCTCGCCTCACAAAACCCAGCCTCTGACTGTGGTCTAACGTCAAAAGTCTAACGTCGAAAGACCTAAGTCGTTAAAGGCATTAAAGGCATTAAAGGCATTAAGGGCATTAAGGGCCTTAGGGGGCATATAGGGCATATAGGGCTTATAGGCCACTCCCTAAGCTCCCTAACCACTCTAACCTCCCTCTCAACCAAAAACGAGGCCCAACCGGATTGGTTGGGCCTCTGCTTAGGGTCTATTTGGCAAATTTATCTTTGTGTTTTTCGAGTTGTTTCTTGATGGCATCAATTGCGCCATCTACCGACTCCTCAAACGACTTGCTCTGGTGCTCAGCGATGATTGTCTCTGTGGGGACTTCAATCTTGATTGTGGCCACCTTGTTGCCCTGCTCGGGGTCTTTGTCGATTTTCAGAATCACCTCTGCCGAAGTGGCTCTATCAACGAAGCGGTCTAGTTTGTCCATCTTTGCCTCGATGAACTCGATGAGCTTCTTGTCTGCATCGAACTTTACGGATTGAATCTTTACGTTCATAATGAATCCTCCTAATTCGTTTAGTTTATGTTGTACCTACTTTGTTGCGTAGGCGGTTAATTGCAGCTGTTGCTTCTTGTGTTGAGGAGGATTCATTCCGAGTCGGAATATCTTACCCCCTCCCCAAACCCCTCCCCTCAGGGGATGGGCTTGGTCGCCCTATGGGCGATAATCTAATTCGTTTAGTTTATGTTGTACCTACCTAAGCGGTAGGCGGTTAATTATTCGAAGTTGTCAGTTATCAGTTTTAGTCCAATTTTCCCTTTTCCCTTTCCCTCTGGGGTGGGCGACGCGGTAGATCTCCTTCA
>JAGBVY010000115.1 GCA_017630115.1 Tidjanibacter sp.
GGGTCTTGGCGTGGGCACGAGGATGGTTGTGCAGGTACTCTACCATACTCCGCGCAATGGATATACCGTCGTAGGTGCTCGTACCTCGGCCAATCTCATCCAAAAGCACCAAACTCCTATCGGTTACATTGTTGAGAATCGAGGCGCTTTCGAGCATCTCGACCATAAACGTACTCTCGCCCTGCGAAATGTTGTCGCTCGCACCAACGCGCGTAAATATCTTATCTACAATGCCTATATGAGCACTCTGAGCAGGGACAAACGAGCCAATCTGAGCCATCAGCACAATAAGGGCAGTCTGGCGCAACAGCGCACTCTTACCCGACATATTAGGGCCGGTAATCATCATAATCTGTTGCGTCTGGTCGTCGAGATAGACATCATTGGGAACATACTGCTCACCCACAGGCATCATCATCTCAATAACAGGGTGGCGACCATCGCGGATGTCGATGAGTTTGTCGTCGCCAATCTCAGGACGCACATACCCTCTTTCGACTGCAATCTTTGCAAACGAGCTAAGGCAGTCCAAATGGGCCACAACCGAGGCGTTGCGTTGGAGCTTTGCAAGCGAGCCCGACAAATAGCCCAACAACTCCTCCCAAAGACGTGCTTCGATGGCCAAAATCCTCTCCTCAGCGCCCAACACCTTCTCCTCATACTCCTTCAACTCGGCAGTAATGTAGCGCTCGGCATTGGCCAAAGTCTGCTTACGCACCCACTCGGCAGGCACTTTGTCCTTGTGCGTATTTCTTACCTCTATATAGTAGCCAAAAACGTTATTGTAACTCACTCTGAGTGAGGGAATACCGGTGCGCTGGCTCTCGCTTTGCTGTATCTCGGCTATGCGGTCTTTGCCGTGTATAGCAACACTACGCAAGTCGTCCAACTCAATATCCACGCCGTCGGCAATCACACCGCCCTTTTGGATTTGGTTGTTCTGTGGGTCGGGATAGAGCATCGTGGCTATCTTCTCTCGCTCGGCCTGCATCTCTTCAAGCCTACTTGCCACCACGCCCAAAGCCTCGCTCTGGCTACTATCCAACACCATTTTCAGCTTATCTATTGCCCCCAGCGAATCTTTCAGAGCATTGACCTCGCGAGGAGTAATGCGCCCAACGGCTATGCGGGCTGCGAGTCGTTCGAGGTCGCTGATTGAGCCCAACAGATCACATACAGCCTCGCGCAACTCGTCGTCGCCTCTAAGTGCTTCGACAATATCGAGCCTACTGTTGATTTTCTCCACATCCTTAATAGGCATCGTAATCCAGTGGCGCAATAACCTACCACCCATAGGGGTCGATGTGCGATCAATAGCCTCGGCGAAGGAGCGACGACCATCCGAGGCGCCTGAGCCGAGCAGTTCGAGGTTGCGAATCGTAAAGCGGTCTATCCAGACATATTTGTCGGCATCCAGACGTGAGATTGAGCTAATGTGGGAGGTGTTCTTGTGCTCGGTGTAGTCGAGGTAGTACAACACCGCTCCTGCGGCCGTAATACCCTCGCCCATACGCTCAATGCCGAATCCTTTCAGCCCCTTAACACCCAGTTGTTTGCAGAGTTTCTTGCGACTAACCTCCTCGTTGAAAACCCAATGGTCGAGGCGATAGGAGTAGTTCTGACCACTTACAGTGCGCGAGAAAATATCCTCCTTGCCCCTCTCATAGACAATCTCCTTGGGCGAGAAGTTGGCAATAAGCTTATCGATATACTCTGCCGACCCTTCACCAACATAAAATTCGCCCGTCGAGAGGTCTAACAGGGCTATGCCGTTTTTCTTCTCGCCAAAGTGGATGGCTGCCAAAAATATATTCTCGCGTGCCGAGAGCACGTTTTCGTTCAAGACCACTCCGGGGGTAACCAACTCCACCACCCCACGTTTTACCAACCCCTTGACACTCTTGGGGTCTTCAAGCTGTTCGCACACAGCCACACGTCGGCCCGCCCTGACGAGCTTGGGCAAGTAGGTATTGACGGCGTGGTAGGGGAAGCCCGCCATTTCGATGTAGTTACCCGGACCATTTCCCTTGCGTGTGAGGGCAATACCAAGTATGGAGGCCGCCTCGATTGCGTCCTCGCCATAGGTTTCGTAGAAGTCGCCCACTCTGAAAAGCAGAATTGCATCGCTGTGGGTGGCCTTCACCGAGAGGTATTGTTGCATCAAAGGTGTTTCCTTCGATTGTTTTTCTTGTTTTGCCACTTGGAGTAGTAATTTTTATGCTGTTTTCAATCTACAAAAATATCATTTTTAATCGGGCTGGCAAAATTCCACCCGCCATTTTCTTCATTTCCACCGCCTTATTTTCGCCAAAGAACAAAAGTGCGGAAGCCCTGAGGACTCCCGCACCCAACGATTTTTAGTATTTGTATCATTCTACCTTATATTGTAAAATGGTAATTCCCTATTTATTCTCCTCCTCTTCGCTCTCGCCGGTGGCTTCGAGGAAGCGTTCAACGAAACTTATTTCAATGCGTTTGTAGCCATCAACTACACCCTTTTCAATAGCTTTGTAACCACCTACAACGCCCTCTTCAATAGCTTTGTAGCCACCTACGACTCCCTCTTCGATTGCCTTGTAGCCCTTGGTTACTGCCTCGCCCACCTTACCTGTTTTGAGTTTATATTCTGTCATCTTGCAAATTGTATTAAATTGTTATTTCCTTTTGTTTGACGGTGCAAAGGTATGGCAAGAGATAGCCCCAAATTCGCCATATATTCCCATTAAATCGCCCATTTGTCACCAAATGAGAATTTGAGTGGAATTTTGGGAGAATTTATCATACCTTTGCAACAACAAGCAAAACAAAGCATAACTATGAGCAACATCAAAATCGACTACAACCAATGGCGTGACCGCCTGAGCGAATTCACCACCAACGATATGCGTATAGGCACCGACGTGATGTTGGTAAAAGAGGGTTTCAACAATCTAAAAGACAAACCTTTCAGGAATGACAGCACAACGTGCATAATCTACATAAAAGGATGGGTGCGCTTTCGCCTGAATATGAGGGAGTATAGGGCCGAAGCCCCCTGTATGATTATTCTGCCCTACGACGCCATTGTGGAGACGCTCGAAATCTCCGACGACATCCTGACACGCATAGTTGTTATGTCGCGCGAGTTTACCGACAACCTCTTCTCCACGCAGGCCAACACACTCCATCTGCACAAGGATATTATGACCACCCCCGTTATGGACCTATCCGGTGCCGAAGATGGACTAATCCGCTACTACACAATGTTGAAGGATTTGATTACCCGTTCTCCAAGTCCCTATCGACTCGAAGCCGTAAAGCACCTGACGCTTGCTCTATTCTACTCCTACACGAGCATCCGACACACCCACCCTACCGAGGGTAGGCGAGAGCGCAAAGATGAGATACACGAACAATTCATCGAACTGGTCAGCCAACACTACAAGTCGGAGCGTGAGCTAACCTTCTATGCTGAGCAGATGTATCTTACGCCCAAATACTTAGCCAAATGTGTAAAGGAGGCCTCGGGTCGTTCGGCAACGGAGTGGATTGAGCAGTATATAGTCACCGAGGGCAAGGCCCTCCTCTACTCCACCAACCAGACCATACAACAGATTGCCGACGCTCTGGGTTTCCAGTCGCAGTCGCTCTTTGGAAAGTATTTCAAGAGGGTCACAGGCCTCTCGCCACGCGACTATCGCAACTCCATAGCCACTCGCGAGTAGCCCCATCTCCCCACCCCCACACAAAAAAGGGGAGGCCTCCACATTTGGCCTCCCCTTAATAATTATAATAGGTATAACCTTTATTCGCTAACGTTTCGAGCGATACTGACGGCGCTCACGCTCCCTCATCATAGCCTCCTGCTGTTTCTGAGCCTCCTCCAAACGCATCTGCCATTTGCTCTTGCTCTTTTTGCCGCCATTGGCTTTCACCTTAGCCAACATCTTGGCGCGGAGTTTATCCTCCTTAATACCATAGCGGAAAGCATAGTTCTGGATAATGGTCAGCATCTGCGATACAAAGTAGTAGTAGCACAAACCACTGGCGTAGTTATTCATCCACATCAACATCATAATGGGGGTGAAGTAGAGCATCATAAACTTCATACCCGCCATACCGGGAGCTGCGGTCTGCTGCTCCTGCTCCTTATAGGTGAGTTTGGTGTAGAAGAACAACGTCACGGCCATAATAAGCGCCATAAGGCTAACGTGGTCGCCATACCAAGGAATACTGAAAGGCAAGTTCAAGACACTATCGTAGGTCGAGAGGTCCTTCATCCACAAGAAGCTCTGGCCACGCAGTTCAATAGCCGTGGGGAAGAATCGGAACATCGCAATCAGCACAGGGAACTGAATGAGCATAGGCAAACAACCACCCATAGGGCTGACACCATATTTCTTATAGAGTTCCATTGTGGCCTGCTGGCTCTTCATCATCTCCTGCTGGTCAGTCTGAGCCTTAGGATATTTGGCCTGAATAGCCATCATCTCAGGGCGAATAGCGCGCATCTTGGCCGACGACATCATCGACTTATAAGTCAGGGGGAAGATGAGCAACTTAATAAACAAGGTGAGCAGCAAGATAATCAAGCCAAAGTTGCTGATAAAGCGGCTCAGAAGGTCGAATACAGGAATCACAATGAGCCTATTGACCCAGCTAACCAACCTACCACCAAGTTGCACAACCTTCTCCAAACCAAGGTCATACTCTTTCAGCAGAGAGTACTTATTGGGACCGTAGTAGAACTTGAAGTTGTAGCTCTCCTTGTCGGCATCGAAGGGTACACTAACGCTTGCGTAGTAGTCTTTAATGTAGCCACTACCGGGTTTGTATGTATCGAAGCCGAGCTCGCCATTGCTGAAACAATCGGGAGCAATCATAATCGACGAGAAGAACTGCTGTTGGAATGCAAACCACTCAAACTCAGTCTTTACGCTCTCGCTGCGGCTACCGCCACCACGCTTACCAATCTGGCCCATACCGAGTTTCTCGACCTTCCTATCGTCGGGGAACAAGTAGGAGACAGTGGTGTACATATTCTCATTTTGGTAGCCACGCTCGTTCTGGTAGGAGGTATTGTTCCAAGCAATGTCAAACGAGGTTGCATTGTGCATCCACTCTTCCATACCCACAAACCTCACATCGTAATCGACCATATAGTCGTTGGGGCTGAGGGTGTAGCTAAACTCCAAGTATGCACCCTCGTCCATAGGAAGTCTCAGGGCGATGCGCTGGCTCTGCTGACCATCCTCATCGGTAAAGCTCTCCACACCCGAGGTGGTGAAGTAGAAGTTCTCGGTATTGAGTTTGGTTTCGCTATAACCACGACGCATATAGAATCCCAAGTCGAACTTAGCCGTTGCGGGGTCGAACATCTTGATGGGCTCTTTGGCCTCCTCGCCATCGGAGTAGCGGAAATAATCTTTCAGGGTAACGTCGTAAATCTTACCACCGCGCGACGAAAGAGTAATACTAACAACCTCGTTCTCAATCGTATAGAACTGTTCCTCGCCCTCCATTGCTGCAACCAACTCCTCGCCAAAGTTGCGTGTAAGCTCACTCTGGAAGTGCTGTTTGGCCTCCAACTGATGGTTGGCAATAGCCTCTGTACGAGCCTCCGAAGCAAGCTCCTCGCTAATCTCATTCATATACTTCTCGGGGTGCTCGGCCCTGTCGATAGAGTCGGCTATATACTGCTCGCGCTGAGCAGCAAAATAGGCTTCGCGAGCCTTCTCGCTCTGTTTGCCCTGATACCAGCTATAACCAAAGAGTATCAGGCCGATAAGGACGAAGCCTACAATACTTTTTTTGTCCATTTTTTCTTCTTTCTTTTTCGTTTTATTTAAGTCATACTACTATTTACGATTGGCCAAAGCGGCAGCCACAAAGCCCACAAAGAGCGGATGAGGACGTTTTACCGTACTCTTATACTCGGGGTGGAACTGAACGCCCACATACCAAGGATGGTCCTTAACCTCCACAGCCTCCACAAGACCCGTCTCGGGATTGACACCCGTAGCCCTCATACCGGCCTTCTCGAAATCTTCGAGGAACTTACCATTGAACTCATAGCGGTGGCGGTGACGCTCGTAGGTCATCTCCTGACCATAGGCACCAAAGAGGTTGCTGTCGCGTTTGATATGGCAAGGATAGGCGCCCAAACGCATCGTGCCACCCTTGTCGGTAACATTTTTCTGCTCCTCCATAAGGTCAATAACGGGGTGCTCGGTGGGAGTCTCCATCTCGGCCGAGTTGGCATCCTTAAAGCCCAGCACGTTGCGTGCAAACTCAATTACAGCACACTGCATACCGAGGCAGATACCCATAAAAGGAACCTTATTTTCGCGCGCATACTTTACAGCCGCAATCTTGCCCTCAATGCCACGATGACCAAAGCCGGGAGCAACCAAAATACCGTCCCAACCGCCCAAAATCTCGGCAGCAGTTGCGTCGTTCACCTTCTCGGCATTGATATATTGCACCTTGACTTTCACATCATTAGCTGCGCCAGCGTGAACAAATGCTTCAACTATCGACTTATAGGCATCGGGCAGCTCGGTGTACTTACCAACAAGCGCAATGTTTACAATATCTTTGGGGTTTTTCACCTTCTCCACAAACTCTCTCCACGAGGTCATATCGGCCTCGCCCTCATAGGGCAAGTGGAGTTTTTCGAGCACCACCTCATCGAGCTTCTGAGCCTGCATCCTCAGGGGCACTTCGTAGATTGTAGGAACGTCTATCGACTCAATCACAGCATTGGGCGAAACATTGCAGAACAGAGCCACCTTACGCCTCAAATCTGCTCCCAACTCCACGTCGGAACGCAACACCAAAACATCGGGTTGCAAACCATTCTCCAAGAGCTGTTTTACAGAGTGCTGAGTAGGTTTAGTTTTCAGCTCGCCCGAGGCTTTCATATAGGGCACCAAAGTCAGGTGGAGCACCATAGTGTTGCCAAAACCAAGTTCGTAGCGCAACTGGCGTACTGCCTCAATGAAAGGCAACGACTCGATATCGCCCACCGTACCGCCAATCTCGGTAATCACAACATCGTAGCCACCCTTCTTGCCGAGTAGCACAATGCGACGTTTAATCTCGTCGGTAATGTGGGGGATGACCTGCACCGTTTTGCCCAAGAAGTCGCCACGACGCTCCTTGTTGATGACGCTCTGGTATATCTTACCCGTTGTGACGTTGTTGGCCTGCGAAGTTGTAATGGCCGTAAAGCGCTCATAGTGACCCAAATCGAGGTCGGTCTCAGCACCATCCTCGGTCACATAACACTCACCGTGCTCATAAGGATTGAGCGTACCGGGGTCGATGTTGATATAGGGGTCCAACTTCTGGATAGTAACCGAGTATCCCCTACCCTGCAACAAGCGTGCAAGCGAGGCCGAAATGATACCCTTACCAAGTGACGATGCAACACCACCAGTCACAAATACATACTTCGTGGTTTTAGTCTCTTTGTCAAACATATTTCTCCCTATTTAATTATTTTACTCTTGTTCCTTGTCGATGAGGTTGATTTTCTCAACTATCTCAGCCATTTCCTCCTTAGCGCGTGCAATCTTATTCTCCACATCGCGAATCAGAGCCTCTGCACCCTTCGAGCGCGAGAAGAAGCCAACGTTGTTCTCCAATGTAGCGATGTCGCTTTCGAGCTGTTTGAGCTTATTGTAGAGCCTATCGCGCTCGTTACGCAACTTGCCGCCCTGCCCCTTCATACCGCTAATCTTGGTGCGGTAGCGCTCAACACCACGCTCTCTGTCGCCACTACGCAATGCTGCAAAGAGTTTGTCGATAGCCGCACGGTAGCGATTCTGCAAAGCCTCCTTCTGCTTGATGGGCACAAAGCCAATCTCGTTCCAACGACGCTGGAACTCCTTGATATCCTCAATGCTGCCACCAGTAATGTCGAACTGCTCAATCTGCTCAACAAGAGCCGTTTTCTTGGCCAAGTTGTCGGCGTGCTCGGCATCCACACCGGCGAAGTGTTCGCTCTTGCGTGCAAAGAAGTGGTCGCAAGCAGCCCTAAAACGTTTCCACACAGCGTCGGAGTGACGGCGCGAAACAGGGCCAACCTCCTTCCAACGCTTTTGCAGACCAATAAGCTCGTCGGAGGTCTTCTTCCACTGCTCACTATCCATAATAGCCTCGGCAGCCTCACAAATCTCCACTTTCAGTTGCAGATTGTGCTCCATCTCGTTTTTGATACCCTCATAGAAGGCGCGTTTGAGCTCAAAGAACTTATCGCAAGCAGCACGGAATCGCTCGTAAATCTTCGAGTTATCCTTCTTGGGCGCAAAGCCTATGGTCTTCCAAATCTTCTGTATCTCAATGAGTTTGTCCGAAGCCTTATTCCACTCCTTGCGAGTAGTCAGCACCTCGGTCGTAAGGGCCTCCACCCTCTCGCAGAGCTCGGTTTTCAGAGCCAGATTTTTCTTCTGCTCCTCCTTAATACCCTCGAAATACTCTTGGTGGGTGCGATTGATGCGCGAAGAGGCCTCTTTGAATCGCTCCCAGATGCTCTCTTTATGCTCCACAGCCACAGGGCCTACCTCCCTCCACTGCTCGTGCAACTCCTGCAACTTCCTGAAAGCCGCCACAATTGACTCTTCGCCGGCCAGAGCCTCAGCTGCCTCACACAAAGCTACCTTAGCTTCCAAATTGCGCTGCAAGTCCAAGTCGCGCAATTCGCGGTTGATTTTCACAAAGTTGTAGAAATTCTCAACGTGCAGGTTATAGGTCTCCCACACCTCTTTGACGTGGGTCTGAGGAACTACACCCGTCTCCTTCCAACGCTGCTGCAACTGACGGAAAGTCTGGAAAGTATGACCAACAGTCTCGCCTGCATCCACAAGCGCTTTGAGCTCCTCGATTATTTGTAGTTTTACTTTTAGATTCTCTTCCTTAACTTGTTCGAGCGAGGACATATACTCCTCCCTACGAGTACGATAGATGGCAAAACACTCTTTGAGCCTCTGCTCTTCGGCCGAAGCGGGCGCAGCAAACTCCTCGGCAGCGCCACCCTCCTCAATAAACCTCTTGCGGAGAGTTTCAACCTCAGCACGATGTAGCTTGTAGAAGGCAATCTTCACTGCCTCCACATCGTAGCGCAAGCCCTGCACTGGGCGCTCCTCAATCAGAGCAGCAAGGTGAGCTACAAGCTCTTCCTTATTCATTTGAGCCACAGCCGACAAAGCCACTCCGAGTTTATCTTCAACCTCGGCACTCTCCTCAGCAATCTCGTCGTTTTCGAGCTTAAACTCAGGTGCATCGGCAGCCAGTTGAGCCTCCTCTTCGGCAAAGCTCACACCCTCCGACGACTCCTCAGAAGCCATCTCATCTTTTTCAGTAACAGCCTCTGCCTCGGTGGCGGGCTCTGCGGTAGAAACTTGTTTCGCATCTTCGGCAACGCCGACTTGTTCCTCTGGAACAGAATTCAAATTTTCGGTAGTCATAATCGTAATGTTTTTACGTTTCACTCTGCGCCTATCTATACATAGGTACAGATAACTTACAAAAGTAGTGCATTTTGCGCGACTTTCCAACTCTCAAACAACAAAATAATCACCTCATATTAAATATGGTATATTTTTGTAGGAAATCTCGCCAAAAAGCATTATCTTTCGGGGTTTTAGAAAACATTTATTAAAATGGGCTACAAAATACTCCTTGTTGATGACGAACCCGACATCCTCGAATTTGTCGGATTCAACCTTGAACGCGAAGGTTTTGAGGTACATACGGCCTCCAATGGACTGGAAGCCATTGAGAAGGCTCGCGAGATTATACCCCACTTGGTGCTGCTCGATGTGATGATGCCCGAGATGGACGGTATGCAGACCTGTAAGCACCTTAGGGAGATGCCGGAACTTCCGCACACAATCATCGTTTTCCTCTCGGCCCGAGGCGAAGACGAGTCACAACTGCTTGGTTTTGACATCGGTGCAGACGACTACATCACCAAACCCATCCACCCCAAACTGCTTGTCAGCCGCATCAAGGCCATACTCAAACGTGCCGAGAGCGTACACGACGAGGAGCGTGCAGAGGGTGCAATGGAGAGTTCTTCGGGTAGCAACGATGTGATTGGTATTGACACAGAGCGCTTTGTAGTCATTAAAAATGGCCAAGAACTTCTGCTCCCACGCAAAGAGTTTCAACTTATGTGCCTACTCTACTCCAAGCCTCACAAGGTATTCTCGCGCGAGGAAATTTACTCCTCCATTTGGGGCAGCGAGGTGATTGTGGGCGACCGCACTATTGACGTTCACATCCGCAAACTAAGAACCAAGATTGGCGAGGAGCACATCGTGACCATCAAGGGTGTGGGCTACAAATTCCAATAAGAGAACGACAACAAATACGAATAATTAACATAAAATCGACTAAAAACAATGGTAATTCTTGTACTTAACTGCGGTAGCAGCTCGATTAAATACCAAGTAATCGAGATGGCCGAGAGTGGCAATAGCCTCTTGGCTAAGGGCCTCGTGGAGCGCATCGGCATTGAGGATGGCGTTCTGACTCATAAACCTACGGGTAAGGAGCCTGTAAAAACCGTAACCGACATTCCCGACCACACTGTGGGTATCGACCTTATCATCAAGGCCATCACCGACCCCGCACACGGCGTTATCGCCTCGCTCAACGAGCTTGACGCTGTGGGTCACCGCGTTGTTCACGGTGGCGAGCAGTTTAAGCAGAGTGCCCTGATTGACCAGAGCGTTATGGATATGGTGGAGGGTTGCGTAGACTTGGCTCCCCTGCACATCCCCGCCAACCTGAAAGGTATCTATGCCATCAACGAGCTTCTGCCCGGAGTGCCTCAGGTGGCCAACTTCGACACCGCTTTCCACCAGACTATGCCCGCCAAAGCTTTCCTCTATGGCATTCCTCGCCGCTACTACGACGAGTATAGAGTAAGGGCCTATGGTTTCCACGGCACCAGCCACCGCTTTGTAGCCGAGGAGGCTGCCAAGATGGTTGGTCTTGACTTCACTAAGTCGAAAATCGTCACCTGCCACATTGGCAATGGTGGCTCTGTGACAGCTGTACTCAATGGCAAGAGCGTCGATACATCAATGGGTCTTACCCCCGTAGATGGCCTTATGATGGGTACTCGTTGCGGCTCTATCGACCCCGGTGTGCTCAACTTCATCCACACCAAAGAGGGTAAGAGTATGGAGGAGATTTGGAATCTGATAAACAAAGAGTCGGGAATCTACGGTCTTTCGGGTGGTCTTTCGTCGGATATGCGCGACATTAGGGCCGCAGTAGAGGCTGGCAACCAAGTAGTTACCGAGGCCGAGGAGGCATACTTCTATCGTGTACGCAAACTTGTCGGCAGCTATGCAGCAGCTATGGGTGGCCTCGACCTGTTGGTATTCACTGGCGGCGTGGGTGAGAATGGTCCTCAGCTCAGGGAGTACGTTTGCAAGGATATGGAGTTTATGGGCATCCAGTTCGACTCGGCGGCCAACGACGGCGTTAAGGGCCAAGACAAGGTGCTCTCGAAGGCCGATTCGAGGGTGAAAGTTGTGGTTATCGGCACCAACGAGGAGTTGGTTATCGCCACCGACACATACAACATCGTAAGCAAACTCGGCAAATAAACATTTAGCAAAAAAATACACATTACTAAACTATAAACAACACCGAATTATGATTAAACATTTGGAAGAGATTGTTGCCGCAGCGGTAGCTCGTGGTAAGAAGAAAATGATTGTTGCCTACGGTCAGGACACCCACTCGATTGGCGCAACCGATATGGCTATCAAAGCCGGCTTGGCAGAGGTAACTCTGGTGGGCGACCCCGAGGAGATTCGTCGTTCGTGCGAGGCCGAGGGCGTTGATATGAGCCAATACACCATCATCCCTGAGAGTGAGGATGTTAAAGCTGTGGAGATTGCAGTTAAGGCTGTTCACAATGGCGAGTACGACGTGCTGATGAAAGGCGTTGTTCCTACTGACAAATATATGCGCGGTATTCTCAACAAAGAGTGGGGTCTGCTGCCCGCAGGCACTACCCTCAGCCACGTTACCGTATTGGAGGTTCCTGCCTATCACAAACTATTGGTAGTGAGCGACGTAGCAGTTCTCCCCTGCCCCAGCCTCGACCAGAAGAAACAGATTGCCAAATATCTCATCGAGATTGCCAACAACCTCGGTATTGAGCAGCCCAAAGTAGCTCTCTTGGCTCCCAGCGAGCAGCTGTTGCCTAAGGTAGTTAGCTCGGTAGAGGCAGCCGCCTTGTCGGAGATGGGTCAGAATGGCGAGTTGGGCAATGCCCTCTTCCAGGGTCCTTTGGCTCTCGACGTTGCTATCGACCCCGAGAGTGTGAAGATCAAGAAGCTCACCGGTCCTGTGGCTGGCGACGCCGACTGCTTGCTCTTCCCCAACTTGGAGAGTGGCAACATCTTCTTCAAGGCCTGCTCGAAATTTGCTGGTGCAGAGCTTGCAGCTATGGTTGCAGGTCCTACCGCTCCTTGCGTGCTGACCTCGCGTGGCGACTCGACTAAGACCAAACTTTACTCCATTGCACTAGCTTGTTTGTCGGCAAAATAGTCTTTACACCACTAACACAAAACTACATACATAATAATTATGGAGAAAGCATATAAAATTTTGACCATCAACCCCGGTTCGACTTCGACCAAGGTTGCTGTCTTTGAGAACGACAAAGAACTCTTCTCGACCACTCTTCGCCATTCGAGCGAGGAGATTGGTCGCTACAAAACCATCCTCGACCAGCTCGATTTCCGTCGCGAGGTTATCCTTGCTGCCATCGAGGAGTCGGGTATTAAAATAGCTGAGCTCGACGCTGTTATCGGTCGTGGCGGTCTGCTCAAACCCATCCCCAGTGGCACCTACGAGGTAAATGCTCAGATGATTGACGACATCAAAGAGCGCCCTGCCGGTCAGCACGCTTCCAACCTCGGCGCACTCTTGGCAAGCGAGATTGCCAAAATCGCTGGCGTTAAGGCCTACATTGCCGACCCCGTTGTTGTGGATGAGTTGCAGCCCGAGGCAAGGCTGACAGGTCTGCCCGAGTTGGAGCGCGCCTCCATTTTCCACGCTCTCAACCAGAAAGCTGTTGCTCGTGTCTATGCCGAGAAGATTGGCAGGGAGTATGAGGAGCTCAACTTGGTTGTTGCACATATGGGTGGCGGTATCTCGATCGGTGCTCACCGCAAAGGCTTGGTTGTGGATGTAAACAACGCTCTCGATGGTGAGGGCCCATTCTCGCCCGAGAGGGCAGGTACTATGCCTGCACTCGCATTTGCAAAGATGTGTATGAGTGGCAAATATACTCTGCCTGAGATTGCCAAGATGATTAACGGCAAAGGCGGCGTTGTGGCCCACCTTAACACCAACGATATGCGCGAGGTGGAGAACCGTTACAACGCAGGCGACAAGGAGGCAATCCTCGTTGCTAACGCTATGGCCTATGGTGTTGGTAAGTTCATCGGTCAAATGATTGCCGTACTGAAAGGTCAAGTTGATGCAGTCATCCTCACCGGTGGTATTGCCTACGACAAGAACGTTGTGGGCTACATCAAGGAGATGATTGAGCCTATGGCGAAAGTTGTGGTTATGCCCGGCGAAAATGAGTTGGAAGCACTTGCAATGAATGCTCAGCGAGTTTTGGAGGGCAAACTCACTCCCAAGGTGTACGAGTAGGATTTCCCTACAAGATACCAAACAAAGTAAGGCTACCGCTGGGCGGTAGCCTTACTTTATATCAAGACACTTAACTTACTTTCTACGAGGCATATAGCCCACCAAAATCTCCTTCAATTCTCGCCAAGCCTCCAAGTGCAAAAGTTCCGAGAGCAGAGCGTAGAATCCTGCGCCAAGCACAATCTTAGCCACAAATACTATCCACAGCGGCACACCAATCAAAGCGCCCACCGCCCCCAGAGCCCAGACAAAGGCGACCATAAGAGCTGTAATGGCAACATAGGGCAAAATATCCTTCGCTCTGGCCCAAAGTGTCCACCCCGCAACATAGCGTCGGGCCGTAAGGCAGTTGATGGTCATATCCGACACAAATATAGCCACCTGACCCCACGCAATAGCCTCCACACTAATAGGTATAGTAATAGCTAAGATAGCGGTAGCTATCAGCTTCTTAATGAACTCTATACGGAAAATTGTATTGCCATCGTCGCAAACCTTCACAAGGTTGAACGAGATGACCGACAAGGGTGCGAGCAGACCTCCGAGGCTTAGAATCCTCAGGTAGGGGACAGCAGGCAACCACACCTCTGGCAACAACACGCGGAACATATCCTCAGCCACCGCAATCAGGCCGCTCATCAAGGGCAACATCACAAAGGCCCAAATGAGATATACCTTGCGGGCATTTTGCAACAATTTCACCTTATCGTCACGCTGACGCGAGAAGGCCGAGAAGGTCACACCCAGCACAGCCATAATTGTGGAGGTTACGGGCATCTCCTTGATTTTGTTGCCCCTATCGTAATAGCCCAAGTCGGCCTTGGTATAGAATTTACCGATGAAGAGGTTGGAAATCTGATAATAGACATTGCTCACCAAGTCGCTCAGAAGTATGCGCGAGCCATAACGAAACATCACCCTGATGCGCTCCATTGAGAATACCAAGCGAGGACGCCAACGACTACCCCACCACATCAACACCGTCTTAACAACCACTACGCCAATGCGCTGACCAACCAACGACCATACACCCAAACCCCTGATAGCCATCCAAATAGCCACAATGCTCGACACCAAATTGGCCAACAACACATAGAGCGAAAGGCTCTTAAACTCCATTGTGCGTTGCAATATAGCGTTCTGGATGTTGGAGAAAGAGTTGATTGGGATAAGTAGGTAGAGCACCGGAGCTATGAGCGAAAAGTCGGGCGCTCCAAAAAATCGCCCGCAAGCGGGAGCAATAGCCACCAAAGTGGCGTATAGCAACAGCGAAATGGCTATATTAACGTAGAATACCGATGAGTAATCGACATCATCGACATCCTTTTTGCGGATCAAGGCCTGCGAGAAACCACTATCAACCAGAGGCATAAGTATGGCAGGGAAAGCCGCTACAATAGCCATAAGTCCGTAGTCCTCAGGCGATAGCAAGCTCAGAAGCACAAGGCTCACAACAAGTTGCAGCAGGGCCGAGCAGATTTTCTCCACCGTTGACCACGCCACACCTTTGACGACTTTATGTTTCAGCTCGGTTGCCATCTCTCCTACCAACTATTCTACTGACCCACTACTCCACAATGAAAAGCTGCTCGTCGGCAGAGTGCATCAAGTGTTTCTCGCGGGCATACTTTTCTAAGTATTCGTCGGTCTTAACATTCTCCAAGAACACACTATCTTCCTCAATCTGAGCCTCGTAGCGTTCAATTTCACGATGAAGTCGGCCAACCGTCTCTTTGGCTTTGAGGTAGTTGGGTAGTTTGGTATTGGAGAAGAACAGCACAGCCACAACGAAAAACAACGTCGCAACAATCCAGTACCAGTATTTTTTCAGAAAACTCTTCACAGTTTTTACATATTGGTACACCACCCTCTCGCGCCCGTCCAACGGCGAGCCACTGAGGGCAAGTAGATTCTACTCCGTTACGATTGTGTAAATATCTTTTAGATTACGACCCAACTCGTCGTAGTCCAGACCGAAGCCAACGATGAAATCGTCGGGAATGTCGAGTGCGCGATACTTAACCTCGTAGTCTTTGGTAAATTTGGTGGGTTTGAAGAGCAGAGTTGCAATCTGTACGCTTGCAGGGTTGTGGCCCGAGAGCGAACGCAACAGGTGCTCCATACTCTCACCCGTATCCACAACGTCTTCAACAACAATAATATGGCGTCCCTCTATATTGTTGCGCAAACCAATGAGTTCCTGTACCTTACCAGTCGATGCTGTGCCTACATAGGAGGCGAGTTTTACAAACGAAATCTCGCAGTCGATGTTAATCTTCTGCATCAACTCGCTAGTGAACATAAATGCACCATTGAGCACACCGAGGAAGAGAGGAGTTTCAAGCTCTTTGTAATCCTCATTGATTCGGTCGGCTACTTTCTGGATTGCATCGTTGAGCTCAGCATAGGGGATGGAGAGTTCAAAGGTTTTGTCGTGCAAAACGACTCTTGGCAGTTTATTTTGGCTCATAGCTTATTACAAATTATATTGGTTACACATATTTATCATAGTTTTTGTTCTACACTTTCTTGGAAGAAAATGTATATATTTGCAAAGTTAATAAAATTTCTATGAACGATAACACATTATTTGCGCTTTTCCTCACACTATTTGCAGGATTGGCCACCGGAATAGGAAGTTTGATTGGTTTTATGGCCCGCAAGACCAACAAAAAATTCCTCTGTTTTTCGTTGGGCCTCTCGGCCGGCGTGATGATTTACATCTCTTTTATGGAGATGTTGCACTCCTCGCGCTTAGCTTTGGCCGACTTCTACGGCTCACAAAGAGGTGGCGATGCCATCACCGCCCTACTCTTCTTCGGCGGCATACTCTAGGCAGGCCTGATAGACCGCCTCATACCCGAGAGCGAAAACCCCCACGAGCTACACAACATTGAGGAGATGAATGGCGAGGATAACCAAAGCCACCACCACGCCAGTCGCAAACTCCGCCACGCAGGCATATTCAGCGCCCTCGCACTTGCCATACACAACTTTCCAGAGGGCATTGCCACCTTCATCACCTCCTACACCGACATTGGAGCTGGCATAGCCATAGCAGTTGCTGTTGCCATTCACAACATCCCCGAGGGCATTGCCGTATCGGTACCAATATACCACGCCACAGGCAGTCGCCGCAAGGCTTTCTGGTACTCCTTCTTCTCGGGCTTTGCCGAGCCTATTGGGGCTATTGTTGCGTGGCTCATACTGCTACCCTTCATCACCCCCGCGCTTGTTAGCTGCACTATGGCCGTTGTGGCAGGTATAATGATTTATATAGCTCTGGATGAGCTACTTCCCGCCACCCACTACTACGGTGAAAACCACACCGCCCTCTACGGACTCTTCATCGGTATGGCAATTATGGCCCTAAGCCTACTGATACTCTAAGGGTAAGACCAAACAAGAAAGTGGGCATCCTCTTTTACGGGGATGCCCACTTTCTTATTATTGGTAAGCCGCTTACACAAGACCCGAAAAGCCCATAAATGCCAGAGCCAAAATACCGGCCGTGATAAGTGCAATAGGCACACCCTTGACTGCTTTGGGCACGCCCGTAATCTCCAAGCGCTCCCTCAAACCTGCCATAATCACCAGCGCCAAAGCAAAGCCCAATGCAATGGAGGTGGCATAGACAACCGACTCCAAAAGGTTGTACTCCTTCTGCACCAGCAGCAGAGCCACACCTAGCACAGCGCAGTTGGTGGTAATCAGAGGGAGGAAAATTCCGAGCGCCTGATAGAGTGCAGGGGAGATCTTCTTCAAAACAATCTCCACCATCTGCACCAGAGCCGCAATTACCAAAATAAAGACAATCGTCTGCATATACTCCATACCCAGAGGCACAAGCACATAGTATTGGAGCAAATATACAACGAGCGACGAAATAGCCATAACAAAGGTCACAGCTGCGCCCATACCTGCGGCAGTGCCCACCTTATTGGAAACGCCCAAGAAGGGGCAAATACCCAGCGACTGCGAAAAAACAACGTTATTCGCAAAAATCGAACCTATAATGATTGCAAAAAGTTCCATACTCGTTAGTTGGTTTTAGCAGTTAATCTACGGAAAAGAATCATAAGGTAGCCAAGCACAAAGAATGCACCGGGCGAGAGAACAAACACCAAAGCGCCCCCACCCTGCCAAATATCCATACCAAATATCTGACCATTGCCAAGCACCTCGCGCACAATACCAATGGCTGTGAGCGACAGGGTGAAGCCCAGACCGATACCCAGACCGTCGAGAGCCGAAGCCCACACACCGTTTTTCGATGCGAAAGCCTCCGCACGACCCAAGATAATACAGTTCACAACAATCAGAGGAATGAACACGCCCAGAGTGTTATACAAATCCTGCACATAAGCCTGCATAAGTAGCTGAACAACAGTCACAAATGACGAGATAACAACAATATATGCAGGGATGCGCACCTTGTCAGGAATGACGCTTTTCAGGAGCGAAATAACGATATTGGACATCACAAGCACAAACAAGGTTGCAACACCCATACCCATACCATTCAGGGCCGAAGTGGTTGTGGCCAACGTAGGACACATACCCAAAACCAACACAAAGGTTGGGTTATTCTTCAATATACCGTCTGTAAAGACTTTCAAATTTTTACCCATAACTATCTACAATTTTACAGGTTTATTTTCTTAAACACTTGCCAAGCCTCAGCCACAGCCTCGGTGTAGGCACGCGACGAGATGGTAGCGCTACTAATGGCATCAACCGCTCCGCCCTCGCTCCTGAGAGCCAACTTAACGCGCGCCAAGTTCTTACCCTTCAAGCTCTTGATAAGTGCATTGTCGGGCTCACACATCTTGCTACCCAGACCGGGGGTTTCGTTCTGCTCCAATACCACAATGTCGTAGATAACGCCCTCAGCGTCAAACACCACAAAAAGCCTTACCAAGCCATTAAAGCCTTTTTGGGAGCTTGCCTCAATACCATAGCCAACGGCGTGGCCTTCGAGAGTGGCGGTATGTACAATCGCGCCGTCAATCTCCGAAGTGAACACTTCGTCGTGGGCGGGCATAACCGATGCGGAGTTGAAAACCTCCTCCGACGAAGCACTAACCATCTTGAAAGCCTCATAAGCCAAAGCAACAGCCTCGGCATAGGCCCTCGACGAGATAGTTGCAGCTGTAAGGGCATCCACATCGCCGCCATCTTTCTTGACAGTCATATTCAATTTCGAGGCATCTTTCTGCTTGAAACTTCCAATCAGGGCATTGTCCTTAGCGGACATATTTGCGCCCAAGCCCGGAGTCTCAGCCTGCGCCAACACCTCTATATTATTTATAGTGCCGTCGGGCAAAAAGCCAACCATAAGGTCGATTGCGCCATTGAAACCATTGGGCGACGAGCTCTTAACTGCATATCCCACAACATCTTGACCGACCAAAGCCTCGGTGACAACACAGCCGCCAACCTCCTGAGCCTCAGCAAGTGAGCCAAAGGCGGGCAAAACCAATTCGAGAGCCTCTTGATTCTTCTTAATTTTAGCCTGACGTATAGGCTCTTCGGTCACTTTATAGACCATAGCCACAGCGCCCGAACAAACAAGCGCAATGACAAAGAGCATCAGAACCATATTTTTCAGCGAACTTTTCATAGCCTTACTCCCCCTTCTTATTTAGATTTAACACTACCAAAGCGGCGAGGTCTGATATACTTATCAATCAGAGGCACAACCGAGTTCATAATCAGGATGGCAAACGACATTCCCTCTGGGTAGGGACCCCAAAGGCGAATCAACATCGTAATCAAGCCGATGCCAACGCCATAGACAACCATACCCTTCTTGGTCATAGGCGAGGTAACGTAGTCGGTGGCCATATAGACTGCACCAAGCACAGCACCACCACTAAGCAGGTGGAACAAAGGCGACATATACTCCTCGGGGGCGCAAAGCCAAGTAATTGAGGAGAATAGAGCCATAGTACCCAACACGCAAACAGGTATGTGCCAACTAATTACACGCCTCACAAGCAGCCAACCAAAACCAATCAGCAGAGCCACAACCGAAATCTCACCGAGCGAGCCGCTCTTCATACCCAAGCTCATCGAAGCCAAATCGACGCTCTGCATAACCTCTCCAACAGGCACACCCGCCTTCAAACTCTCCTTAGCCAGAGCCAAAGGGGTAGCACCCGACACAGCACCAGTCGCCTCGGGGAAGGTGGTCATCGCAACGGGGAAGGCAACAAGCAGAAATACTCGTGCCACCAGAGCAGGATTGAAGAGGTTTTTGCCCAAGCCGCCGTAGGTCATTTTGGCCACGCCAATGGCAACCACAGCACCAATAGCTATGAGTCCCAGAGGCATATTGGCAGGCAAGTTGAAGCCCAACAACACACCCGTAACAATGGCCGACAAATCGCCCAACGTGGAGGGACGCTTAAATATGAATTTCTGTACAAACCACTCTACAAGCACACAGCAAGCAACCGAGAAGGCCACAACAACAAATGCCTGCAAGCCATAAACCAGAACCGACACCACAAGTGCGGGCAGTAGTGCTATGAGCACATCGCCCATCATACGACGTGTGTCGTTGCTACCGTGAACGTGCGGTGCGGGCGAAATTACCAATTTCTGACTTTCCATACTATCCTTATCTTTTACACTTTTTTGTCACACTTACTTTTTCTGACTTCTTTCGCGCATACGCTTCATAACCTCGGCCTTACCAATCCTAACCCAGTCGAGCAGAGGCAGATAGGAGGGACACGAGAAGGTGCAGCAACCACACTCAATGCAGTCGGCAATGTAGTGGGCTTCAAGCTGGTCGTAGTCGTTCTGCTGTGTGAGCGCACTGAGCAGATAGGGCTCCAAGCCCATAGGGCAAGCCTCCACACATTTGGCGCAACGGATGCAGCTACCCTCGGCCTTACGCAACGACTCTTGCGTAGGCATCAGAAGCACGCCCGACGTGCCCTTGGTTACGGGCGCATCCAGATTGCTCACCGCGCGACCCATCATAGGGCCACCTGCGATGACCTTACCTATGCCGTCTATACCACCTGAGTACTCCACAAGTGCGCTCATTGGAGTACCAATACGCACAAGCAGGTTCTTAGGTGAAGCAAGGGTTGAGCCGGTGACGGTCACCACCCTCTCAATCAGAGGTTTATTCTTTGCCACGGCCTCATAGACAGCCAGTGCCGTACCAACATTCTGTACCACAGCGCCTACATCAATTGGAAGTTTGCCACTGGGCACCTCACGGCCCGTAACAGCAGCAATCAGCTGTTTCTCACCACCCTGAGGGTAGCGCATTTTCAGCGGCACAATCTCAATCTCCAAGTAGGCTCCGGCAAGTTTTGTAAGGTGGGCAATAGCATCGGGTTTGTTGTTCTCAATACCAATATATATTTTATCCACACCAATAGCCTTAGCCAAGATGCGAGCACCAATGAGCAACCTCTCGCCCTGCTCCAACATAACACGGTAGTCGGCCGTAAGATAGGGCTCACACTCAACAGCATTGATAATCAAGCACTCAGCCTTCTTTCCATCAGGCACGGAGAGTTTGACGTGAGTGGGGAACGTTGCTCCACCCATACCCACAATACCCATTGCGGCAATTTTATCCACAATCTCCTTGGGGCTCATATTGATAGCCTTAACCACCGTATCGGTGCGGTCAATACCCTCGGCCCACTCATCGCCCTCGACAGCAATAGTAATCGATGGTTTCATATTGCCCTGAGCGTCGGCCTTTGGCTCAACAGCCACAACCGTACCCGAAACCGAGGAGTGGATGTTGCTCGATACAAAACCACCCGCAGTAGCAATAATCTGACCTACCAACACCTTATCGCCCTTAGCCACACACGCCACAGCCGGCGCACCAATATGTTGCGAGAGAGGGATGGTGACTGTCGCAGGCACGGGGAAACGCTCTATCTTAGCACCCTTGCTATATTCTTTGCAATCCGACGGATGAATACCGCCAATAGGAAATGTCTTCATACTCTATTCGGTTTTAGCACTTTGGGGTTCTTCAACAACTTTGCGAGGTGGGAATCCAAATTCCACAATAGCTCCCATAGGACACTCCACAACGCATTTGCGACACATCTTACACTTAGTGAAGTCGATGTAAGCCAGATTGTTCTCAACGGTGATAGCCTCAAAAGGACACACCTTAGCGCACTTACCACAGCCAATACAAGCCACCTTGCAAGCCTTGCGAGCAACAGCACCCTTTGCCTTATTGACGCACGAAACATATATCTTACGACCCTTGGGGGCTTTCTTCCTCAGCTCAATAATCATCTTGGGGCAAGCCTTCACACAAGCACCGCAAGCCGTACACTTCTCCTCATCCACCTCTGGCAATCCTGTCTCGGGGTTGATATGCAGGGCGTCAAACTCACATTTGGCAGCGCAATCGCCCAATCCGAGGCAACCAAACGAGCAGCCCGTCTCGCCCGCATAGAGCGACGAGGCCACAAGACACGACTTTGCACCGTCGAACTGATTGGTCTTAGGACGATTGGCGCAACTACCAGCACAGCGCACAACCGCAACCATAGGCTCACGTTCGGGCGCGGCCTTACCCAAGAAGCTGGCCACACTCTTCATACACTCTGCACCACCCACAGGGCAGTAGAGCGAAGAGATGTCGTCCCTCTTAACAAGCGCCTCCGACATACCCCTACAACCAGCAAAACCACAACCTCCACAATTGGCACCGGGGAGCATTTTTTCCACTTGGTCAATACGGGGGTCTTCTTCAACATTAAATTTCTTGGCAATCAGGTAGAGCAGGAGCGCCAACAAAGCACCCAACCCACTGACAACCAACACAGTTGTTATCAAACTTCCCATTGTAATTATGTTTTAGAAATACTTATTCTTGATTGAAAAAACGATTACCTTTTCGAGTCGTTTACGGAAAAAAGCGAGCACAACAAAATAGAGCGCACAAGCACCCAAGGCCGCAACTCCGGCCACAAAATCGCCATAGCGACTATGCGTAAGGGCCAATGCCACAAGCATCACAACCAAAGGCACTATATAGCTCAGTACTATTGCCTTATAGCCCATAATTTGCTCAATCGAAACCACAACCTTGTCGCCAATGTTGTAGAGTTCGGGATGGTCGGTGTAGGCCGCCACTTGGCGCACCTGACTCTCGCTACTGCCACACACAGCCTTAGCCTTGCAGCTACCGCAAGCACCGCTCACGACCATCTGCACATCTACCCTCTTCTGTTCTGCAAACACCTCCACCACAACGGCTTCGTGTTCCATTATCTTTGCCATATACTAAATACCTCTTTAACCTAAATGTTTCGTAATAAAACTGCCTACGGCTCGCCCAACTAATTGGTTGGCAAATCGACATAGCTCCAATCCAAAGGCAGACTCGACACTTCGAGTATGGGGCAGAACTGATGAATCTTATCCAACGAAGAGTAGATTAGCTTCCTAACCAGTCGCACATCCTCTTTCTCGAAGCCGGCATCGAGCAGTTCGTCCTCATTCTGCCACATCTCCAACATCCTATAAAGAATTGCGTCAATCACATCGTAGGCTGGCAACAAGTTGGTACCCACCTGCAACTCCGACGAGGGCGATTTGAGCATAGTCTGCTCGGCAATAACCTCGCGACGCGAATTGATATAGCGAGCCAAAGCATAGACATCGGTCTTGTAGATGTCGCCCAACACGCTAATCTCGCCACTTGTGTCGCCATAGAGGGTCAGCGCACCAACTGCCAATTCGGTCTTGTTGGCACTATTGATTGGCACATAGCCCCATTTCTCGCACACAGCCATAAAGAGCGCTGTGCGTAGGCGCAACTGAAAGTCCACCTCCAACTTCGGCGAGTCGGGAGCACCAATAGCCGCTACAATCGTATCAAGAGCACCACTATAAATATCGCTCAGGGGGATAGTAATCAGCTCAATGCCCAAGCGCTTGGCCAGCAACTCGGCGTCGTCGGCAGAGTGCTCGTTGGAGTAGCGCGAGGGCATCTGCAATGCCACCACCCTATCTGCTCCAAGCGCATCCACAAGGATAGCCGCTGTCACCGAGGAGTCGATACCGCCAGTCAGCACAAGGCAAGCCTTCTTGTCGGGATTGGCCTTGGCAAAATAGTCGCTCACACCCAACCTCAGCGCTGCATAAACATTGGCAGTCTTGTCTTGATAGGGAATCTCCACAGTTGCCGAAGTCTCATTCGTATCGACAAAAGCAATCTCCTCCACAAAGCTACCCAGCAACGTCACAGCCTCGCCACGCTGGTTGAAGAAGGCCGACGAGCCGTCATAGACAAAATTCTCCGAACTGCCGACGTGATTGACAAACACCACGCTTGCATCGGCCATAAAGGCTTTGTCTTTGAGCCAGTCGTAGCGACGCTCAATACGTCCCTGCTGATAGCGGTCGGAGCCCATCACCACAAGCGTGGAGGCGTCCGAGAAGTCGTGATCGAGCATCACATCGCCACCCAGAGCCACAGCAATCTTCTCACCTTGCAGGTTGATATACTCATAGCCCCTACCCTGCGACAAGTAGGCCGAATCCACATCGCCTTGCAGCGACTTTTTGGTTATGTAGCGACGGATGTGTCTATTATAGATGTAGGCAGCTGCGCTCACCGTGCCACTATTTTTGCGTAGAGGCATACCAACAAGCACCGCGATGTCGTCGGTGAATGCAGCAATCTCCACAAGAGCCTCCTCGGCCCTGTCGAGGAAATTTCGCCTTACGAGTAACGAGTGAGCGGGCACACCACAAATAGCCTGCTCGGCGAAGACAACGAGCTGTGCGCCTTGCTGTTTTGCCTGATTGATTGCGTCGATAATCTTGTACTTGTTGTAGTCGAAATTACCACACAAATAGTTCAACTGTGCAATAGCGATTTTCATACTCCTACTTATATAAATAGATTTAATTCTTGCAAAGATACCACTTTTTTGCAACAATCGCCTTTCAACCCAAATTATTTCTCTCCCAGCCCACCATTTTTGCCAATTTACCCACCTCACAACCTATGGCATAGGAATTTCCAAAATCAGGAAGCAAGGAGGATAGTCCGAGCGGTGCGGATGGGGTGCGGATAGGTGCGCCGAGGGACTGGGAATTGACCATACACCCCACCCTGCGAGGGTTTGGGAGTGGCAACACGACACAAAAAGAAAATTTTTTATCAAAAAAACTTGCAGAATAAAAAATTAGTATTACCTTTGCACTCGCTTTTGGAAACGAAAGCA
>JAGBVY010000116.1 GCA_017630115.1 Tidjanibacter sp.
AAAAAGAGCTTCGCATACTCCACGAGAGGCTCAAACCCTACGAAAACCACCCCTACGAGCGTCGTACATTCTACTATATAGACCTGCTGTCGTGGTTGGAGAGCAAAATTGCCGACAAGAGTATGGGCGAGATTGTGAGGGCCAAATTTGAGGCCACAGAGAAGAAAGAAACCAAGAAATCTACAAATAAAAAATGGCTACATCGACTATTCGGAATATAGAGAAGGATGCGGATTTTGAGAACCGAATCCGCCCACAAGAGCTCGATAGCTTCCACGGACAACAGAAAATCGTGGACAACCTGCGTATTTTCATCAAGGCAGCCCTAATGAGGGGCGAGTCGCTCGACCACGTTCTCTTTCACGGCCCTCCCGGATTGGGCAAAACCACTCTGGCCAACATTGTTGCCAATGAGATGGGCACATCGTTGAAGGTCACAAGTGGCCCTGTGCTCGACAAACCCGGCGACTTGGCGGGCCTGCTTACAAACCTCTCGGAGGGCGACGTGCTCTTCATCGACGAGATTCACCGTCTGAGCCCCATTGTGGAGGAGTACCTCTACTCGGCTATGGAGGACTACAAGATAGACATCGTGCTCGACAAAGGCCCTTCGGCTCGCTCCATACAGATTGAGCTTGCCCCCTTTACTCTGATTGGCGCAACCACCCGTAGCGGCCTGCTCACCTCGCCTCTGCGTGCCCGCTTTGGCATCACCTGCCACCTCCAATACTACGACACCGATGTGCTGAGCGGCATTGTAAAGCGCTCTGCCTCAATACTTGGCGTCGATATAGACGACCAAGCAGCCCACGAGGTAGCCTTGCGAAGTAGAGGTACTCCTCGTATTGCCAACTCACTCCTAAGACGTGTGAGGGACTTCGCTATGGTCGAGGGCGACGGCGCAATCAACCTTGCCATCACTCGTCGAGCTTTGGAGGCTCTGAACATCGACTCGCGAGGACTCGACGAGATGGACAACAAGATTCTTCGCACCATTATTGAGAAGTTTGGCGGCGGCCCCGTGGGTGTTGGCACAATAGCAACCTCGGTGAGCGAAGAGGCCGGCACGATTGAGGAGGTATATGAGCCTTTCTTGATTAAGGAGGGATTTCTCAAACGCACTCCTCGTGGTCGCGAGGCCACCGATTTGGCCTATTCACATCTCGGATATAGCAAAACGCCCGAAGATGGAGTACTTTTTTAAGATAATCAGCAAAAAAATCACTATCTTGTGGGCCATAAAATGTTTTGTGCATTATTTATGATAGAGGTTAAACTAAAATATAGATAGTCAAAATACAGTTAATCAATCAAAAAACTTACTTATTATGAATCAGAAAAAACAAAACTTTGCATTGCCTATCTTGGTGATGATTCTGCTGTTTGGTATGATTTCGTTCGTTACCAACTTGGCCTCGCCTATGGGTGATGTGTTGAAAAACCAATTTGGCGTGCCCAACTGGATGGGTACTCTCGGTGTTTTTGCCAACTTCATCGCCTATGCTTGTATGGGTATCCCCGCAGGTAATATGCTCCAAAAACGTGGCTACAAATTTACCGCACTCGCTGCCGTTACCGTAGGTTTCGTTGGCGTGGGCATCCAGACCATCGCAGGTCTGCTCTCGGGCAACCTCGCATTTGGTGTCTATCTGCTTGGTGCTTTTGTTGCTGGTTTCTCGATGTGTATGCTCAACATCGTTGTCAATCCTATGCTCAACAAATTGGGTGGTGGTGGCAACAAGGGCAACCAGCTCATTCAGGTGGGTGGTTCGTTCAACTCACTGATGGGTACTGCCGTTATTTTCCTCACCGGCGTGTTTGTTCCCAGCATTGTTGATGCCAAAATCAGCCAAGTATTCCCCTTGATGTTTATTGCCTTGGCTATCTTCGCAGTGGCTTTCGTGGTTATTATGCTGACCAAAATCCCCGAGAACGAACCCCGGAAGGTGGCCGCTACCGAGAAGTCGAAATATGGCCCTATGTCGTTCCGTCACTTTGTGCTGGGCGCTGTGGCTATCTTCATCTATGTTGGTGTTGAGGTTGGTATCCCCAACGTATTGCAGAAATGGTTGCAGAACGGTGGTCTGAATGTAGCCACTGGCGCTGAGGCTATCGCAGGTACTGTAACCGCCACCTACTGGTTGCTTATGTTGGTAGGCCGCTTGGTTGGTGCTGCTATCGGTAGCAAGGTTTCGGCCAAGAGTATGCTTACCGCCGTGTCGGTGCTTGGCATTGCTCTGGTTGCTTGCGCAATGTTCCTCAACCCCGCCAATAGCGTAAATCTGCCCGTATTCAAAGGCACTGAGGGCTTCGGTATGGCACAGGTGCCCATCAATGCAGCTCTGTTGGTGCTCTGCGGTCTTTGCACCTCGGTTATGTGGGGTGGTATCTTCAACCTCGCTGTTGAGGGTCTGGGCAAATACACCGAGAAGGCTTCGGGTATCTTTATGGCATTGGTTTGCGGTGGTGGTATCCTTCCTCTGTTGCAGAACGCAATCGTCGATTTGTCGGGTAGCTACTTGGCTAGCTACTGGGTTATCGTTGCAGGCCTTGCCTTCTTGCTCTTCTACGCACTGATTGGTAGCAAGAACGTAAACAAAAACATCCCTACTGAGTAGGCGCAAGATACTGACACACAAAAAAAGGCCGTGACAAGTTCACGGCCTTTTTTGTGGGGTTATGCAGCGACTATTTCCCTCCAAAGAGGTCCACCTCGCCACGCTCAACCTTGCCATAGATGTCGGCTAAGGTGGCAATGACGGGAGAGATGAGCGTTACAACATCCTCAATAGCTCCCGCCTTGGAGTCGTCGCCCTTGATGCGGTAGAGCATTGTGGCATAGAGCGCCCTGAAACATAGCTCCATATCGCTCACACCGTCGCGGGCCAAGACTATGCGTAGGCGCGACAACTCCTCTTTGAGTGGCTGCCAGAGGGTGCGGTAGTGCTCGCCGAGGGGCAGTTGGAGCAGTTGGAGGTGGAGGTTTTCCACATCGCCAATCAGGTGGAGTGTGTGGTTGAGATGACCTTTCTCCTCCTTGCCCTCCTCTTTGAGCAGCCCCACGAGGCTCATATACCACATAAAGAGTTGTTGCTTTTGCTGTTCGTTGCAACCGCTGTTGGGCTCAACGAGGGTGTTGTATATTGCCTCGGGGCTAAACTGCAAAGCCCTCAGCAGGTCTTCGAGTTGCCACAAATAGAGAATATACTCGGCGATGTTCTCACGCCTTTTCTGCTGCGAAATGTACATAGGTTATCCAATGAGGGTTGTTGTGTTGGGGCAAAGATAGGAATAATTTTTCAGGTTAGACACTCTCCCACCCCACCGAGCCGCACAAATCAACGCTCTCTTCGCGCAGCTCTAATTGGCGCTATGGTGTTTGATGTAGATTTCGTAGCCTCTGGCGCTGTCGGCACTCTCGCGGTACTCCAACTCGCAAATGTCGCCCATAAAGTATTTGCCTGTCATTGAATCGTAGAAGTAGGGCCTAAATGCCGCCCCACCCACTTTTTTCATCTCTTCGATGTCCAAAACAATATATATCCTACACAAATGGGTATAATTTGCAGGATAAAGTTGTGGGTCGCTATGTATGGGAGAGAAGTATGTTTTGGGGTTGTTGTTGGGATCAACAATCCAATCGCTTTGATGACTGCCAACCACAGTAGGATGAATTGTTATACCCCCGTATATTGAATCGATCCAAGAATAACCACGGCGTGAATAACCAACATCGGGAAAATCAGAGTCAGCCACAAACATATATATCATAGAGCAAACTTCTATCTCTTCACATAGGTCACACTTCCCAATTCGGCAAGGTTCGCCTGCTATATGTCCGCGTACATACTCCGACCTCTCATATAAGAGAGAGTCAAATTGTTCGTATATCGTATTCTCATCAGGGTTGGGATACTTATCTGGTTTTGGTTGTTCTTCCGTTATAGGGGAAGTGCAAGATAAGAAAAATATGGACAAAAATAAACTTGTAATGATTGTATATTTCATTGACTTGTTGTTTTTATATGGTTAATTAAATTAGTTGCATCAATCTAAGGTGCTAAGTGTCACAACTCCTCCACAGTATTGGAGCTCATCAAGCTCTTTTTCTTCATAGAGGTTGCAACGATAAGTTTGTGTCGAATAGTATCGAGGGGACTCTGTGTCGGGCTGAATAAAAATCAGCCTAAAAGTTTGCCACATATCTGCACACTCAATCCTATCTGTCCAATAATCAAACAAGAGCGGGATGCGTATTTCATAGGCATAGCCATCTTCGATGGTGTATTTGCTATGGGTGTTTATGATAGGCTTGTGGAGTAGGGGCGCTTCTTCACAATAATATAACGAAGCGTCGCCAATGGGCTCGTGGTAGAAAGAGGGGAATTGCACATACACCCTATCTTGCACAAAGACATAGGTATCCTTGCTCCAAAAATCCAAGGGAGCCTCTTCTTTGACCAGTAATGAGAGGTAAACCATTCTGTAATTTCCAGATAGAGGTCTTCCCAACTGCGGATGCTCGGGTTGGTAATAATAAATCCACACGTTGTCGCCTGCCTCATTTTTGGGGTCGTCTGACAACGCAAGCAACACATCCGACTGCGCCAAAGGAATCATATCGTGCTGGCCAGCCTCTATCGTGGCCAACAGGAGATTCTCGCGAGGGTTGAAATGCTCTTCTTGCTCTGGAGCAACACACGAGAACATTCCACAAAGTTGGCTCATAAATACAAATATAATGATGACTGATTTTTGACTTGATATTCGCATATACATATAATGTTATACATAATAATATAAATTGTGATTTGCAGGAGCAAAGTTAGAGAGGTAATTTGAGTAAAACAACGATTTTGGCCATAAATTGGGACTCATCGTGGGTTTGTAACTGCTTGATAATCAGATACCATTTTCAACTATTCTTTCCCATGAGACTCATCGAGGGGTTAAGTTATTGATTGTCAGCTTATTGCAATTTAGGCCTGCAAAGGGGGGTGAAGGCCCGAAAAAATAGGCGTAAAAATCAGATTTTTTTAGGGTGGGCCGAGGGGCAAAAAAAGTGGATTGCGGAGGGTGTCGGCAACCCCAAAAATAGGGCCTAATGATTTGATTGTGTGCGCAGTAGCATCTCAGCCCCAAAATGCAAAAAAGTGGATTGGCCCGACCCCCAAACGTACCTTGTTTTTTGCCAAACAGCCCCCTCCATCCAGAAACTAACCTCTCCGTCGCTACGCGCCACCTCCCCTGACATAGGGGAGGAGTGGTTGTGGGGCGAAAGACGCCCCTGCTACCCTTGTGACCCCTGCTACCTCTGTAAGAAAAACGCGGGTATATACCCGCGTTTTATATTGGACTTAGGCGGTTGACGGTAGGCGGTTGACGGTAGGCGGTTGACGGTAGGCGGTCGTCGGTAGCCGTTTTCCAATCGGTTGGAAAAAATTTTTAGTACTATGTATTGCAAGGTACTAAAATTTATTTATATCTTTGTGGTACAAAACAACACATTAACAATCAAACTCAACAAAAGTGGACAGAAAAATTACCGTAAAAATTGGTGCTTCGGCATTCACAATCGAGGAGGATGCCTACCGCACATTGGAGGGATACCTCGACGATATTGGCTCGCGTCTTGACGACCAAACACGCAACGAAATCCTCGGCGACCTCGAAATGAGGATTGCCGACCTACTCGCCACGTTGCAGGGCGCTCCCGACAACACCGTTACACTCTATATGGTACGCAAGGTGCAAGAGACCATCGGCCGCCCCGAGGAGTTTGGCGAGCTCAAACAGCCCCACAACCCACAGCCCGAGCCCGAAACCAAGAGGTTGGCACGCACCTCGGGCGACAAGGTGATAGGTGGTGTGTGTGGTGGTATAGCCAAGTTCACCAACATCGACCCCACCCTACTGAGGGTTGCAACAATGCTCTGCGTGATTTTCGGTGGCCTCAGCCTCTGGATCTACATCATCCTTTGGCTCTTTATGCCCCTTGACAAAAAGCTTAAATAACCCCCAACTACCAACATATCAACAACTTAAAATCAAAAAAATCATTCGTTATGGAGATAATGAACGAACCCAAAAAGCTCTACCGCAGCACCACAAACAGGATGCTCGCAGGAGTGTGCGCCGGTATGGCCGAATACTTCAACATCGACCCCACCCTCGCAAGGGTGATTGCTATTGTACTATTTATCACCCCCTGTCTGCCCGCCCTCTTAACCTACCTGATTATGTGGGCAGTGATTCCCGAAAAGAAGTAAAACCCCTATTATGGCTATAAACGTTGATAACACCAAGGCGCAAATGCGTAAGGGAATTTTGGAGTACTGCATACTCTCGATTCTCTCGCGCGAGGACAGCTACGCCCCAAAAATCATCGCCGAGCTGAAAGAGGCCGAGATAATTGTGGTGGAGGGAACTCTCTACCCCATCCTCGCGCGCCAAAAAAATCAGGGGCTACTCACCTACCGCTGGGAGGAGTCGCCACAAGGCCCTCCACGCAAATACTACTCACTGACCCCCGAAGGCCGTGAGGCGTTGGCTCAACTCGACGCTTCGTGGGATGCTCTGGTGGGTCAGATAAACAACATCCGAAACAAATAATCCCAACCCCCTAAACTACCAATCAAACAACACACAACTTATGGAAGAAATTGTAAGAGTGAAGGTTGCAGGCACACAGCTTGCACTAACAAAAGGCGCCTATGCCGTTCTATCCCACTTTCTCGACAACACCGCAAAGGCCTATGCCAACACCCCCGCCAAAGAGGAGTTGGTGGAGCAAGTCGAGAGCCGCATTGTGACCACGCTGCTCGAAAAACAGGGAGCCACGGTGGTTGTTGAGCGAGGAGTTATGGAGATTGTTGTGGCCTCGGTGGGCTACCCCGAGGGCTACACCCCCACGGGCTCACCCGAGGAGGTGAAGATACCCAACACCACACCCCAAACTCCCAACACCACAGCACCAACTCAGAAGGTTGGCCCTCTGGGGCAAATTTTCATCATCGTGGGCAAGGTGATTTTGGGCCTTATGTTGGCAGGTTGGCTGCTGACAGCATTAAGCTTAGTTGTTGCCTTTGTGGTACTTATGGCCATTGGCGATATGTGGGCCGACTATTTAGCGCTACCCTTGGAGGGTATGTCGCCTGTGGTCTTTGCCGGACTCATCTGTGCAGTCATAGCCCTATTTATGGGTATTGTGGGCGACTTGGGTTATAGGCTCATTGCAGGTCGCAAGGTCAATTTCCGCAAGTTGGCCGCAGGATGTATTATTTGGCTCATCTTTTTCTTGTGGCTCCTATTCTCCACCCTGCGCAATGCCGACGAGTGGGTCATCTGGGCCAACGAAACCGAGCTTAAAATGGAACAATTTGAGAGAGATTTTGAGGTGTGGGAGGATGATTTCGACGAGCAGTGGGAAAGCGCCGTTCTCGATATGCCAACCGATGGCGACCTCAACTCCACTGCTACCTTTGAGCTCGACGGATTTGAGGGAGCGATGAGGTGGGAGCATATTTGCGAGCGCTTCGACGAGCTTGACCCCTACGAGGACAACATCCAAGCCCTGCTTTTGAGTGGCAAGAAGGCAACGGTAGAGATTAGCAACACGCTGGAAAATGGCGTAATGATGCGCACCATTTTGCTCACCACCCCCAGTGGCACTACCACACTCAAAAACTCGGTGGAGGGTTGCACAGGTAGCCACATCGAGCAAACCAACCAACAACTTTAATTAACCCAATAAAAGACTGATATTATGGAAATTATCAACGACAAAGAGAGCTCTGGTGGTACAGAATCAACAACCACCACAAAACCAACACCCGAATCCAACCATATGCGAGGATTCTACACCTTTGTAGGCATTTTGATGGTAGTAGTAGGCTTTGTGTGGCTCGGCAGCAACTACAACTTTCTGAGCCCCCAATTTATCGACACTTTCTTCTCGTGGCAAATGATTGTTGTGGGCTTTGGCTTATGGATGCTCTGCTCGCGACAGTGGCTCGCAGGTGGCGTGATTATGGCCCTTGGTGTGGGGCTTTTGGTGGCCGACTTCTACCACATCTACATCTCGTTCGAGAGGCTCATACTACCCGTTGCGCTGATGGCCAGTGGCGTGGCAACCATCATTATTAAGGGTCGCAAACAATAGCCCACAGGGTTGAGTTTGGAAAAAAGGCGGTTTTTCTTACGAAAAATCGCTTTTTTTATTCTTCACTTGCCAATTGTTGTTATCTTTGTAAGATAAAATGCAAAAAACGGCTTCTGACGAAAACAACAAAAACAAAATAGAACTATGGCATTGATTGACAAAATTAACGACCTGCTTGGCAGGATTGAGAACTTCAACGGCAGCACCATTGCCGAAATTGAAGACTTCCGCGTGAAGATTCTTGGACGCAAGGGCGAGCTGAACGACATCTTGGAGGAGTTCAAAACCGTTCCCTCGGAGGAGAAACGTGTGTTGGGACAGCAGATTAACGCGGTGAAGACCAAAGCCGCCGAGCGCATCGCAGCACTCAAAGAGGCTCTCGACAACGCCCCCGTGGCTGCCACTTGTAGTGGCGACCTCTCGCGCCCCGCATTGAGCGAAAACCTCGGCTCGCGCCACCCCATCTCGATTGTTCGCTCGGAGATTTGCGACATCTTCTCGCGCTTGGGCTACACCGTAGCCGACGGCCCCGAGATTGAGGACGACTGGCACGTTTTCTCGGCTCTCAACTTTGCACCCGAGCACCCCGCACGCGATATGCAGGACACCTTCTTCATCGAGAAGAATCCCGACATCCTGCTTCGCACCCACACCAGCTCTATTCAGGTACGCACAATGGAGCACCAAAGGCCTCCTATCCGAGTAATTTGCCCCGGTAGGGTATTCCGCAACGAGGCTGTGTCGGCTCGCGCACACTGCATCTTCCACCAGATTGAGGGTCTTTACATCGACGAGAAGGTTTCGTTTGCCGATATGAAGCAGTCGTTGCTCTACTTTGCCAAGGAGTACTTTGGCGAGCAGACCCAAATCCGTATGCGTCCCTCCTACTTCCCCTTCACCGAGCCTTCGGCCGAGGTGGATGTGTCGTGTAACCTCTGCGGTGGCAAGGGTTGCAACGTCTGCAAAGGCACAGGTTGGTTGGAGATTTTGGGTTGCGGTATGGTCGATCCCAACGTTTTGGAGGCCAGTGGCATAGATAGCACAAAGTATAGTGGCTTTGCCTTTGGTATGGGTATTGAGCGTATTGCAATGTTGAAATTTGGCGTGAAAGACCTGAGGCTCTATTTCGAGAATGATTTGAGGTTCCTCAGTCAATTTGAATCGGCCCTCTAATCCCCTCGCAACCCCCAAGAGAATGAACAAACAGACCACCCTATGTACTCTCCTTTTGCTATGCCTTCTCTCGTGTGCCAAGCAGCCACAAAAAGAGGTGTATAGAGATTCTATGGAGATACCTGAGTGGTTTACAACCCCCGAACTACAAGCGGCTTATCTTTGCACCGAAGGTGTGAGGATAGCCGCTTTGTCGGATAACCTCACCTCTGCTCTACCCTATTTCGAGAAGGTGCTCGAAATAGACTCACTCCACGCCGACGCCCACTATCAACTCGCACGCTACTACACCCGCATCGATAGCAAAAAAGCCCTGAAACACATAGAGATAGCTCTTGCGGCGGATAGTAGCAATGTTGATTATCTCACAGAGCATTGTATGGCTCTTGTGGGCGAAAAACGATACCAAGAGGCCAAGGTGAGCAGCACAAAACTCCTTGCGCTCAACCCCAAAAACCCAGCCTACTACCACACCACAGCCCTCCTCTACGAATACACCAATATGCCCTATATGGCCATTTCGGTGCTCGATTCTGCCGAAGTTAAGTTGGGCTACAACGAGGAGCTGGCAAGCCTAAAACGCTCGCTTTTGATTCGTGTGGGTCAGTACGACAAAGCTGTTGAGGAGTTGCAATCGGTGATTGCCAATAGGCCTATGGAGGTGGGAAACATTGTTATGCTGGGCAACCTCTACTCCTACCTCGGGCGTGATTCGTTGGCCGAAGCCACCTACGATAGAGCCTTGGAGGTAAGTCCCGAGAGCGTTGATGCACTTGGGGCGCAAATAGCCCACCTGCTTGATAGTGGCAACGAGGTAAAGTTGCTGGCAAGCATAAAAAAACTCTTTCTGAGCGACAAAGCCACTCTCGAACAAAAACTAAAAATCTACGATGAGCACGTCGTGGCCAACGAGGATTTTTACAAACGCAATTTCTTCTCGATCAACTCGTTGGCATCCATACTCTATGTCAAACACCCCAACGACTACTCGGCCGCTTCGCGCTACGCCACCCACCTCATTAGAGCTGGCGAGTTGGATAGGGCACTGAGCGAGTATAAGCGTTGGGCCGCCAACCCCACCACCCCACTCGATGCACTCTTGGTGGTAATGGATATTGAGAAATACTTGGGTAGGCGAGATTCGGCACTCCACTACCTCGACGTTGCCATTGAGCGCAACCCTCAGATGAGCGACCTCTACCTACGCAAAGCCTACGAATATATGGACGACAACACCCCAGAGGGGCGAAAGACAGTAATAAAGAGCCTCGAAAAGGCCATTGAGGTGGCCCCCGACAGCCTCTCGAAGAGCAATGCCAATGCATCGCTGGGCGACATACTCGTCGATGAAAACCCCCAAAAGGGCTACCGCTACTATCGCAAGGCGCTCGACTACAACCCCGACAACGCACAGGCTCTAAACAACTGGGCCTACCACCTCTGCGAGAATGGTGGCGACCTACAACAAGCCTTGCAAATGAGTTCGCGAGCTTGTGAGCTCACCCCCTCCAACGCCAACAACCTCGACACCAAAGCGTGGATTCTCCACCGTATGGGACGCAACAAGGAGGCTAAACCCATAATGTTGCGAGCTATTTCGCTCGACAAGAGTGGCGAGCCCACCTTCCTATTCCACTATGCTGAGATTTTGGCCGCCGAGGGAGAGAATTTTATGGCAGAGATATACTACCGACGCGCCCTTGAAGCTGGCGAAGAGGCCGAACTTATAGAGCAGAGAATAAACCAATTAAAAAGTCCCAAATAGGAGAGATTGTTATGATTAGAAGAGTTATTTGTGTGATAGCAGCACTGCTGTTGGCAACCCTCTCTTTTGGGCAAACCATTGAGCAACTCAATGCCGAAATCAAGCGCGCCGAGAAGGAGATACAGAAAAACGAACGACTACTGAAAGATGTGTCGGCGTCGAAAAAAAGCAACCAAACGGAGATAAAACTCCTCCAAGTGAAGATACAAAACCGCGAGAAGGTTGTCTCGTCGCTCAACAAACAGATAAAACTCATAACCAAGCAAATACAGGAGCGCGAGGAAAACGTAGGGTCAATGCAGAAGGAGCTTGGAGCCTTGCGCCAAGAGTATGCCGAGATGGTGCGCATTGCCTACAAAAACCACCGCCTTGGCACCCCACTCCACTTCATATTCTCGTCGGAAGATGTATCTACCGCCACCCACCGCCTCGATCTACTCGCCCGCTACAACAAAGCCCTCGGGCGCAGGGCCGAGGACATCTCCTCGAAGAGCGAGCAGGTGGAGAGCGAAATCAACTCTCTGAGCGCCCAAAAGGAGGCTCTCGATAAGACCAAACAGAGCCACCAAGAGAGCCTTAAAACGCTCGACAAGGAGAAAAAAGAGCTCAATAATGCGGGAAAGAAACTCGCCGCCAACGAGAAAAAAATATCAAACGAGCTGAAAAAGAGGCGAGAGCAGAAGAAAAAGGCCCAGCAGACCCTACAAAAGATTATCGACGAGGAGACGCGCAAAACCAAGCGTAAGATGAGTGATGCTGAGCGCAGGGCCATAACCGCCCTAAATGGCCGTTTTGACCAAAATAAAGGCAAAATGTTGATGCCGGTAAATGGCGGTGTGGTGATTGAAAAGTTTGGCAAACACCAGCACCCCACCCAAAAACACATCACCGTGGACAATAAGGGTGTGAACATTGCCGCCCCAAAGGGAGCAGAGGTTTTTGCCGTATTTGAGGGCGAGGTGTCGAGGGTAATGTTTATCAGCGGCCTAAACAACTGCGTTATGCTGCGCCACGGCGACTACTTCACAATCTACTCCAACCTCGCCACCGTAAGCGTAAAGGCAGGCGAGAAGGTCTCGACCAACAGCAAAATTGGTACAATCTCGGCGGGCAACAACCCCGACGACTACCAGCTCCACTTTGAGGTCTGGTTCCACACAACCAACCAAGACCCCGAGTTGTGGCTGGCAAAATAACCCCAAAAAACAGAGTTTGCGCTCCCCCACCCCAACCAACACAACAAACAGATAAACAACAAAATAGACTCACAAATATGCCCGTTCACTTCTACAATCAGGAGACCGACTACCTACCCAAAGGGAGGATGAAAATTGCCCGTTGGATTAGGCAAACCATCCACGCCGAGGGATTTAAGGTGGGAGAGGTGTGCTACATCTTTTGCTCCTCCGAAAACCACATCGGCATCAACCGCCAATACCTTGGCCACGACTATTATACCGATGTAATTACATTTGATTACAGCGACCTTGTAGGTCGTAAGGTTGTAAGTGGCGACATCTTTATCGACCCCGCAACGGTGGACGACAACGCCAAACAACTCGGCACAGACCCCGCAGAGGAGCAGCTGAGGGTTATCGTACACGGAGTCTTGCACCTGTGTGGCTACAAAGACAAAAGCGACGCAGAGGCGGCTCAGATGCGCCACAAAGAGAATTATTACTTGGCCCGCTTGGCCGAGATGGAGTAGGGGAGAAAAGGGGCTAAAAAAGGGTTAAAATCCCACCAAACAGAGAAACAGAAACCAACCCAAAGATGAGATTTGACTACGATATAATCGTTGTTGGAGGAGGCCACGCAGGATGCGAGGCCGCCGCTGCCGCCGCACGCCTCGGGGCCGAAACACTGCTTGTTACGATGGATATGACAAAGTATGCAAGTATGTCGTGCAACCCTGCGGTGGGAGGTGTGGCCAAAGGCCAGATAGTCAGAGAGATAGATGCTCTTGGTGGCCAAATGGGCGTCATCACCGACCAAAGCACCATACAATTCCGTATGCTCAACCGCTCGAAGGGGGCAGCAATGTGGAGTCCGAGGGCGCAGTGCGACAAGGCGCTATTCTCGGCCCTGTGGCGCAAAGAGTTGGAGAACACACCACATCTTAGATTGTGGCAAGACTCTGTGTGTCAGCTCATTACAAAAGAAAGCGAGAGTGGGGTAGAAGTTACGGGTATAGTTACCCAGATGGGGGTGGTATTCCACGCCAAGGCAGTCATCCTCACCGCCGGAACATTCCTTGGGGGCCTAATGCACATTGGTCGCAACAGCGCCGAAGGGGGTAGGGCGGGCGACAGCGCCTCGCACGGCCTAACAGAGCAACTCATTGAGCTGGGCTTTGAGGCAGGCCGTATGAAGACCGGCACACCCGTGAGGATTGATGTTCGCTCGCTCAACTTGGAGAAGTTTGAGCGTCAGGATGGCGATGCAGAGCCCCAAAAGTTCTCCTTCTCGAAAAAGACAAAGGCCGTTGAGAGCCAACTGCCCTGCTATTTGGTCTATACCTCGTCAGAGGTACACGACACACTACGCACCGGATTTGGCGATTCTCCTCTATTTCAAGGACTTATCAAAGGCGTCGGCCCTCGCTACTGCCCAAGCATAGAGGATAAATTGAGGACTTTTGCCGACAAAGAATTCCACCAACTCTTCCTCGAACCCGAAGGTCGCGACACCAACGAATACTATCTCAATGGTTTTTCGTCGAGCCTACCGTGGCAGGTGCAGTGTGCCGCGCTGTCGAAAATAGAGGGCTTTGAGGAGGTAGAGATATATCGCCCGGGCTACGCAATTGAGTATGACTATTTCCCACCCACACAGCTCCACCACACACTCGAAACCAAGTTGGTTGGGGGGCTATACTTCGCAGGTCAAGTCAATGGCACCACGGGATATGAAGAGGCCGCAGCACAAGGACTTATGGCGGGCATCAATGCCGTTCGCAAACTAAGAGGGGAGGGGAGTGTGGTTCTCTCGCGCGACGAAGCCTACATTGGCGTGCTGATTGACGACCTTGTAACCAAGGGTGTTGATGAGCCCTACCGAATGTTTACCTCGCGAGCGGAGTATCGCATCCTCCTTAGACAAGACAACGCCGATGTTAGACTCACTCCTCTGGGCCGAAAAATTGGTCTTGTTGATGACGAAAGATGGGCCGAATTTACCGAAAAAAAACAGCTCGCAGAATCGCTTAAAAATTTTGTTCACACACAAGGGGTCGCACCGAGCGAAATTTCAGACTATTTAGAAATGGTTGGTTCTGCTCAACTTTCGCAAAAAAAGAAGATTGCAGACGTACTAATTCGCAACAATATATATCTTTTCGAACTAATCGACCACATTGAGCCACTCAAAAAATTCATAAAGAAACACAACATCGACCGAGAGGTAATCGAACAAGTCGAAATAGAGGTTAAATACAGCGGCTACATTGAGCGCGAAAAAGCCATTGCCGACAAGCTAAAAAGACTCGAAGAGATACGCATCCCCGACAATTTCGACTTCTTAGGCACAACCTCCATAACCATCGAGGCTCGCCAAAAACTATCGCGCATCCGCCCCAAAACAATCGGACAGGCGTCGCGCATCCCCGGAGTCTCTCCCGCCGACATCAATGTTTTGCTAATTCTTTTTGGAAGATAACTCCCTTGTTCCACGTGGAACAATCAAATAAAACAAAACAAAACAAAAAAGAGAGTGTTCCACGTGGAACACTCTCTTTTTCTATGTGCGGCACAAAACTATTTCTTCTGCAACTTTGCCCAAGTATCTTTGAGGGTAACGGTGCGGTTGAAAACAATGTGGTCGGGAGCAGAATCCTTATCGACACAGAAGTAACCAACCCTCTCAAACTGGAACTTATCGCCCTCGCGCGCCTCGGCAAGCGAGCGTTCGCAATAGGCCTTCTTTACAACAAGCGAACTGGGGTTGAGATAGTCGGTGAAGACCTTGCCCTCCTCAACGTCGTCGGGATTTTCGCGAGCGAAGAGGTTATCATAAAGCCTAACCTCTGCCTCAACAGCATCGGCTGCCGAAACCCAGTGGATAACACCCTTGACCTTACGACCATCTGACGAACCACCACCAGCCGACTCGGGGTCGTATGTACAGCGAAGCTCAACAACATTGCCTTCGGCATCCTTAACCACCTCCTCGCACTTGATAAGGTAGCCATACCTCAGGCGCACCTCACCACCGGGGCGAAGACGGTAGTAACCCTTAGGAGGCTCCTCCATAAAGTCGGCCTGCTCAATGTAAATCTCCCTACCAAAGGGAACATCGCGCCTACCTGCGGCCTCATCCTCGGGATTATTAACACAGCTGAAACACTCGCTCTTACCCTCAGGATAGTTTGTAATAACAACCTTCAAGGGGTCGATAACAGCCATACGGCGCTCAGCAACCTTGTTCAAATCCTCCCTCACGCAATACTCCAAAAGCGAAAGGTCGATAACATTATCCCTCTTGGCAACACCCACCTTCTCGGCAAAAGCACGAATAGATGCGGGGGTGTAACCCTTGCGACGCAGCGCACAGATTGTGGGCATACGGGGGTCATCCCAACCCGTAACAACCTCATCCTTAACAAGTTGGAGTAATTTGCGCTTACTCATAACCGTATAGGTGAGGTTCAACCTTGCAAACTCATACTGGTGGCTGGGGTAGATTTCGAGCTCCTGAATAAACCAATCGTACAAGGGGCGGTGAACATCAAATTCGAGGGTACAAATAGAGTGAGTGATACGCTCAATAGAGTCGCTCTGACCGTGAGCGTAGTCATACATAGGATAGATACACCACTTGTTGCCGGTGCGGTGATGTTCGGTGTGGAGAATGCGATAGAGGATAGGATCGCGGAAGAGCATATTGGGGTGAGCCATATCTATCTTCGCGCGCAAAACCTTCTCGCCATCGGCATACTTACCCTCTTTCATCTCCTCAAACAGACGGAGATTCTCCTCAACCGAGCGGTTGCGATAGGGGCTCTCCGTGCCGGGCTGCTGCACCGTACCACGACCCAAGCGGATTTGCTCCTGAGTCTGGTCATCAACATAAGCCTTACCCTTCTTTATCAGGAGGATAGCCCACTCATAGAGCTGGTCGAAATAGTCGGAAGCATAGCGCTCAACAGCCCACTCAAATCCGAGCCACTTGATATCCTCCTTGATGGAGTCAACATACTCGGTATCCTCTTTTACGGGGTTGGTGTCGTCGAAACGGAGGTTGCACTTGCCGCCGTAGCGCTGCGCCAATCCGAAATTGAGGCAGATACTCTTGGCGTGACCAATGTGCAAGTAGCCGTTGGGTTCGGGCGGAAAGCGTGTTTGAATAGAATTGCCCGTCTCGGCAATATAATTTTCAATAATCTCTTCTACGAAATTAAGCGACCTCTCTTTGGGTGCTTCTGTGGTTTTTACTTCCATAATAAACCTATATTAGTCCAAATTAGTGCAAAGATACCAATTAAAGTTGAGAATTGAAAATTGAGAATTGAAAATTATTTGGAGGGTTAGAGAGTAGGGGCTATAAGCCTTATAAG
>JAGBVY010000117.1 GCA_017630115.1 Tidjanibacter sp.
GAGGGATTTTTGTGCCAAACAAGAAGGTGGCTCCGCAGTTTGCTTGACGCAAATGAGGAAGCCACCTATCGCAGTTTGGTGCAAAAAGCACCCACAAGGCGCGCTCGTTAGACCCCAAGAATTATGCTTCGCATTGGTATCATATCCGACACACACGGCTCTTTTGACGACTCGCTAAAAAACTTTTTGGCCGAGGTCGATGAGATTTGGTGCGCGGGCGACATTGGCGATATGGCAACCCTCGCCGCCATACGCTCCTTTGGCAAGCCACTCGTGGCAGTCTATGGCAACATCGACGACCACAATATGCGCCTTGCCCTACCCGAGTGGCAATGCTTTGAGCGCGAGGGCGTTAGGATACTGATGACCCACATTGGCACAAGGGGTGGTCGCTACCTCAGCCACGTCGCTACCAAGGTGCGTTCGTTGCGCCCGACCATATTCGTAACGGGCCACAGCCACATCTTGCGCGTGGGTTACGACAAGCAGTTTGGGGTGCTCAACATCAACCCCGGTGCAGCAGGCAACAACGGTTTCCACCGTGTACGCACAGCCATACGACTGACGCTCGACGGTGGTACCCCGCGCGACTTGGAGGTGTGGGAAAAGCAGAGAGGGTGAAGAATTGAAAATTGAAAATTGAAAATGATTTTAACAACAAAGGCTCCTGTTTGGGAGCCTTTGTTATTAGTAATCTAGTAAATCAGATGACCTCTACCAGAGTTTGGCGGGATATACACCCTCACGGATGAGTTTTCGGATTTTGGCCTCAACATCGGGTTTGTCCTCCTTGTAGGTAACGCCAAACCACTGAGCGTTGCAGGTGAGCACCTTCAAGGTTGCGTCGCCCGAACCAATCAGAGCATTGACAGCCGAGGGGATGTAGAACTCGCTTTTCAGGTTGGCCATATTCTCAGGCTTCGAGAGGAACTCCACAAAGAGCCTGCGGCTGTGGGCGAAGTAGCCGGGGGTGAAGCCAAACATATTCATCGACACCACCGCATCGTCCTTCAACTCACACTGCTCGCCATTGGCCTCGCCGTAAATCCTGCCACTTTCCATACGTTTGATACCCAAGTGCTCGACCATACCTGCCAAGTTACCCTGCTCATCCACACTACAAATACCCCTCGATACGGTACCGAAGTCGCTCAGGGTGTTGGCCAAACGGTAGCCCACCATACAATAGCTACCCTCATCCTCGGTTGTGAGCGAGGTCAGATAGGCAGACATAGTCTTGAATGCATCGTAGCCATAGAAGTCGTCGGCATTGATCACCGCAAAGGGAGAGCTTACAGCCTCCTCACACATCATAATGGCGTGGTTGGTGCCCCAAGGTTTCACCCTCTCGGCAGGCACAGAGAATCCTGTGGGGAGCTTGTCGAGCTCCTGATATACAAAATCGACCTCAATTTTGCCACCGAAACGCGAAGCAGGGAAAGCCGCCTTGAATGAGTCGGCAAAGGTGCTGCGGATGACAAAGACAACCTTGCCGAAACCGGCACGAACAGCGTCGTAGATGGAGTAGTCAATGATTGCCTCCCCCGATGGGCCTACGCCGTCCATCTGTTTGAGAGAGCCGTAACGCGATGCCATTCCTGCGGCAAGGACAACAAGTGTTGGTTTGTTCATATTGATATAATAGTTAATTTATTGTGTTTCAATTTTTACCATAACCTCATATGGTAGCTTGCAGCAACCGCCGCATTTGGGTGCAAAAGTACACCTTTATATTATTATTGCAAAAAATAGGCAAGAATTTGTGCAAAGTTGAGAGGAGATGGGGAAAATTGAGAGTTATTTGGCTTAGGTCGGTAGACGGTAGACCCAAAGAAGGTCGGCTGGGTTTTGTGGAGGGATTTTTGTGCCAAACAAGAAGGTAGCTCCGCAGTTTGCTTGGGCAAATGAGGAAGCTACCTATCGCAGTTTGGTGCAAAAAGCACCCACAAGGCACAGCCGTAAAGGTGCTGCTACAACAAAAAAAAGGGCCTCACCCGAGACCCTTTTTTGTTGAAGTAGCACCTTTACTTGGTGTAGGAGGCATTAAGACCAGCCACAATCTCTGCGGTAATATCCAGCGCAGGGTTGGCGTTGATAATGGGGCCACCTACGGTCTGGCTCGACAGAACGATGTCGTAACGAAGGTCGGCATTGAGCTTGCCAACATACTCGTAGATGTTGTTTACAATCTGATTATTCACAACCATCTCTTTCTCAGCCAACTCGTTAGCTACTTTCTGAGCCTCCTGCTGGTGGGCGTTGATACGCTCCTGAATCTTCATCTCCTCAGCTTGGAGTTTCTGCATTTCGGTCTCGGCATTGGCACGAGTGATGAGCACCTTATTGACCTTATCTTGCAGCTCTACAACCTTGTTCTGCAACTTGGTGTAATCTTTCTGGATGGCGCTTTCGGTAGCGGTGAGTTTTTTGGTAGCTTTGTCGTACTCTGCCTGAAAAGCAGCCTGCTGGTCGATGGCAAATTTGTACTCATTAACCACCTGATCGATGTAGAAATAGGCGATTTTACCTGTGGTTACAACGCTCTCGTCAGCACCCTGAGCCTCAGCAGGAGCGGTAGTGTTTTGGCAAGCAGTCAGACCCATAAGGAGGGCAGCTACTACGAAGAAAAATTTTTTCATTGTTTAGTGTTTTATCTGTTTATTGTTTTTGTTTCGTCGTTTTCCGAGCGACAAATATACAAATTTTCTTATGAAAGGAGTAGCATACTCACCTCTTTTTATTAACTTTGTACGATAAATAGGGCGCAAAGGCTGATTTAGCGCCCGAAGGATTTTATTTTTTAGCATAATACAATGTACGATTACTTACGCGGTCTTGTGGCCGAACTAACCCCAACCTATGCGGTTATTGAGTGTGCTGGCGTGGGTTATATTGTAACCATATCGCTCCAAACCTACACCCAACTCGAAGGCCGAGAGGAGGCCCTTATCTATGTAGAGCACATCCTCAGAGAGGACTCAGAGGTGCTCTATGGCTTTGCCGAGAGGAACGAGAGGGAGCTTTTCCGCCTGCTGACGAGCGTGTCGGGCGTGGGCGGAGGCACAGCACGAATGATTCTCTCGACCTACACCCCCTCGGAACTGGCGAACATCATCGCCTCCGAGAATGCCGTACTACTGAAAAATGTCAAGGGCCTGGGTCTGAAAACAGCTCAGAAAATCATTGTTGAGATAAAAGACAAGGTAAAACTCGTTGAGAGTGGCACGACTGTGGCCACCAAAGGCGGTCTGCCCGCAACTATGTCCGACAACCTCGACGCCTACAACGAGGCACTCCAAGCGCTCCAAATGCTCGGTTTTGGCAAGGCAGCCTCCGAGAAGGTGCTTCGCAAGGTATTGAAAGAGAACCCCACAGCCGAGGTTGAGAGCCTCATACGCCTCTCGCTCAAACAGCTCTAAACATCACTACGACAAGCAATCACACAGCAGATTATGAAACAAAAGATAATTGAGCAAGTAAAGACTTTATTCCTATCGCTCATCAAACGCATCACGCCTGCCTTTTTGGTAACGCTCGCTATGGCCCTGATTTTTTGGTATAGTGGCAAGTTGCAGCACACCTATACGGCTGAGATTAGTGTCACCGTGGTGCTCGATGGCGAGCGCCACCGCACCACTTGTCTGGTTGAGGGCACAGGTCACAACATCGTATCGGCACGCCACTTCAAGCGCAAGACTATCAAACTCAACCGCTCGGAGGTGGAGTTGCTGCCTGTCGATGGTATGTCGGCCACCTACGATATTTCACCCACATCGCTGCAAAATGCAATTTCGATGCGCTACCCGAGTTTGAAGGTAAAGTCGGTTAGCCGCCTGCCCTATTTTATTCTCGACGACAAGTAGCCCTTGGGCGACAACCCCTCTCCACCCCGAAAAGATGAAACGAGTAGCCATAACAGGAGGCATAGGCAGCGGTAAGAGTACCGTCTGCAAGGCTCTCTCGGCCACCTTTGGAGCACCCATCTACGACTCCGACGCAAGGGCCAAGCAGATTATGGACTCCGACGCTACGGTACGAGAGGCACTCATTGAACTCTTTGGCCCTGAGGCCTACACCGAGGGTGGCTCACTCAATAGAGCCCACATTGCAAAGGTAGCCTTTGGCAACAAAGAGAAGCTCGCCAGCCTCAACGCCATTGTCCACCCCAAGGTAGTAGCCGACTTTGAGATGTGGGCCGAGCAGCAACAGAGCGACTATGTGATTTTGGAGAGTGCCCTGCTGTTTAGCTCGCCACTGGTGGGCCACTACGACTTGGCTGTTGTGGTGGATGCCCCCATCAAGATGCGTATTGAGCGATGTGTGCGTCGCGATGGCACGACGGCCCAGCAGGTGGAGCAACGCATTAGCAATCAGATGGATGCAGCCCAGATGCGAGAGTTGGCCGACATTGTTGTCGAGGCCGACGGCAGAGAGCTTGCTCCACAGTTGAAGATAATCGACCAAAGGATTAGAACGCTATGAAATCTGCCCGTACATACCCCCACCGAGTGATGTCTATACTCAACGTCACACCCGACTCCTTCTATGCAGCCTCGCGTGCCAACCACCTCACAGAGCTTAGGGGTGCGGTTGAGCGTATGGTGGCCGAGGGTGCCGACATCATCGACATTGGCGGTTACTCCACCCGTCCCGGGGCGGATGATGTTGCCGTGCAGGAGGAAATAGGCAGAGTACTCCGAGGTGTGGAGGTGGCACGAGAGTGCGCCCCACAGATGACCCTTTCGATAGATACGTTCCGTAGCGAGGTGGCCGAGGCGGTACTGAGTCGCTACGACAACATCATCATCAACGACATTACAGGAGGCTTGGGCGACGAGCGTATGGCCTCGGTAGTGGCAGCCCACGATGTTCCTATGGTGGTTATGCACTCGCGCGGCACACCCCAGACTATGCAGTCGCTCACCCACTACGACAATGTGGTGGAGCAGGTACGCGAGGAGCTTGCAAAACGTGCCGACTGGTTGGCAGAACAAGGTGTCACTAAAATCATCCTCGACCCCGGCATAGGCTTTGCCAAAGAGGTGGAGCAGAACTACGAGCTGCTGGGCGGATTGGAGCGTATAGCCTCGCTCGGCTACGAGCTATTGGTGGGCATTTCGCGCAAGAGTTTCATCTACCGCCCATTGGGAATAACCCCTGAGGAGGCTTTGGAGGCCACCACAGCACTCCACTGGGCCTCGCTCGAAAGGGGGGCACACATACTCAGGGTGCACGACACACTTGCTGCACGCCAGACAATCACACTTTTTGAAAAACTCAACAAACTATGACAAACGAAATAATCCACATAGAGAATCTACGCAAGAGCTACGGCAATCTGGAAGTATTGCAGGGCGTGTCACTCTCCATTGCCGAGGGCGAGGTGGTGGCTATTGTTGGTCCAAGTGGTGCCGGCAAGACCACACTTCTCCACGCAATGGGTGCACTGGCCGACTTCGACGAGGGTGTGGTAGTGGTAAGCGGAGTGGATGTTGGCACTCTGAAAGGCGACAGCGCCGCCGACTTTCGAGCCAAAGAGATTGGATTGGTGTTTCAGTTCCACCACCTACTACCCGAATTTACCGCCCTCGAAAACGTCTGCTTGCCCGGCTATATCGTAGGCCGCAACAAGAAGGAGGTGGAACAGAGAGCCCACCAACTGCTCGAACTTGTAGGGCTTTCGGAACGCAAGACCCACAAGCCCGCCGAACTTTCGGGTGGTGAGCAGCAGCGTGTGGCCATAGCTCGCGCCCTGATAAACTCTCCCAGAGTGCTACTAGCCGACGAGCCCTCGGGCAACCTCGACAGCCACAACCGCACCGAGATTCACAATCTCTTTTTCCATCTGCGCGACCAGCTGGGGCTTACGGTGGTTGTGGTCACCCACGACGAGGCACTCGCCTCTATGAGCGACCGTAAGATAACCATTGTCGATGGCCAGATTCGCTAACCCCAATCGCCACAATTAGCCCTACTACGACACCCTACTATGGACAACAGCACAAAAGAGCTACTCGACGAACTTTGGCTTCGCTACGACTGCCCCGACTTCATCGCCCCCGACCCCATATCCATTCCCCACTCCTTCTCTTCGCAAGCCGACAGGGAGGTGAGTGGTCTGCTCGCAGCCACCATAGCTTGGGGCAACCGCAAGGCTATCGTTAGGAGCGCCCAGAGGATGATGGACTACCTCGACCAGAGGCCCTATGAGTTTGTTATGGGAGCCTCCGAGCAGGAGCTGAAAACTCTCAATAGCTATGTCCACCGCACCTTCAATGGTGCCGACCTCGACTGCTTTGTCAGGGCCATAGGTCGCATCTGCCGAGAGCACGGTTCGTTGGGCGAGTGGTTTGAGAGTCAGTACTGCCTAAGGGGCGATATGCGTTTGGTGCTGGCCGACTTTCGCACACTCTTCTTTGAAGGCCCCCACCCCGAGCGTAGCGAGAAACACCTCTCGTCAATAACTAAGGGAGCAGCCTGCAAAAGGCTCAATATGTATCTGAGGTGGATGGTGCGCCACGATCCCCACGGCGTGGACTTTGGTTACTGGCGCAAGATACCCGCCTCGGCACTCTACCTACCACTCGACCTCCACTCAGGCAATATAGCCCGCCAACTCGGACTGCTCTCACGACGACAAAACGATTGGAAGGCTGTCGAGGAGGTTATGATAGAACTACGCAAGGCCGACCCCAACGACCCCGTAAAGTATGACTACGCCCTGTTTGGCGTGGGTATCAACAACCAACATCTCTGACCCTACCACTTTTCACCCCCACCCGACTATGGCATCAGGATTTCGATTTAAGCAATTCTCTATCGAGCAAGAACATTCGGCAATGAAGGTAGGCACCGACGGGGTGCTGCTGGGGGCGTGGGCCTCGCTCGACCAGAAGGATGGGCGCATACTCGACATTGGTTGTGGCACGGGTCTGCTATGCCTTATGGCAGCACAACGCACCACACACTATGGCAGCCACATCGTTGGCGTGGAGATAGACCCCGAGAGTATGCTCGACGCTGAGAGCAACGTTGCGTGCTCCCAGTGGAAAGAGCGCATTGAACTACACAACCTACCCATTCAGGAGTTTCACTCCGAGGAGAGTTTCGACCACATAATCTCCAACCCTCCCTACTTTGTAAACTCACTCACCTCGCCCGATAGAGCACGCACAACAGCACGCCACACTTCGTCGCTACCTTTTGAGGTACTCACCAACGTGGCATCAAAACTACTGGCAGCAAATGGGCGACTGAGCCTCATACTACCCTTTGGCGCTCTGGCCGACATAACGCTGGCAGCTGTAAGGAGCGGACTCTTTCTGCGCCGTCGCACCGATGTGAGCAGCAAAGAGAGAAGCGCCCCACTGAGAGTGCTTCTCGAATTTGGCCACACCCCCACCACCACAATCCACACCACCCTAGCCATCCACACCACCGATGGCGACTTCACCGACGACTACAAAAACCTCACAAAGGAGTTTTATCTGAAATTTTAACCAAAGGAAGTTTAGAAAATTTAGGGAACTTAGGGATAGGGCCTATCCTCTGGGTTTTCTGGGCTTACTGGGCTTACTGGGCTTACTGGGCTTACTGGGCTTACTGTGGTTTCCCAGTTCTCTCAGTTCTCCCAGTTCTCCCAGTCCTCTCAGTTCTCCCAGTCC
>JAGBVY010000118.1 GCA_017630115.1 Tidjanibacter sp.
GAGCGTAAATGAGGATTTCCGAAACAAGCGTAACGCAGCTATCGCCCACAAGGCGCGCTCGAACTATTTGTGCGTCATAATATGCAATATCATCCTATCAGTCTCCAACATACCGCGCGAGCCAATGGTGGTGAGATTGAGAATCGATTTATCCACATCGTCATCAACAATACCCTCATAGGCCGTAACGCAACGATGCTCCATAGCCATTGTAGCGGCCATAACGGCGGTTGATACCGAGCTGGAAAGTTTCAGTGCACAGCTGGGCTTGGCGCCGTCGCAAATCATACCCGTAAGTGTGGCCACCATATTCTTCACAGCCATAGCCATCTCTGTATAGCCACCGCCCATAAGGTAGGTTATGCCACAGCTCGAACCCGTAGAGGCCACAACACAGCCACAAAGGGCCGAGAGCCTACCAAGACTCTGTTTGATATAGATTACCGTCAGGTGGGAGAGCACCAGAGCACGAACGAGTTGCTCGTGCGAGGCGCAGGTATCTTCGGCAAAGACCACCACGGGGAGTGTCGATACGATACCTTGGTTGCCACTACCCGAATTGCTCATCACGGGAATCTTTGCGCCACCCATACGGGCGTCGCAGGCTGCCGAGGTGTAGGAAATCATATGCGAGAGAATCGTGTCGCCCATAATTTTGCGGCTACCCTCGCTCTCCCTAACGGTGCGGCCCAAGCAGTGGCCCCACTCACCTCTGAGCGACTCATCGGCAGCGGCCTTATTGAGTCTGCGAGCTTCGAGTATAAACTCCAACTCCTCAATGGGCGAGGTGGTCGCAAAATCCCACACGGTCCTGAGGGTCAGCTCAACAGCTTTATTTTCAGCCACCTCCGAGCGAGGCAGGCGGTTGTCAATCTCCACAACATCGCCCTTAGCCACATAGACAAAGTTGGTGTGTGCGCCAGCAATTATGGCTGTGGCTGTGGTTGAACCGGCTGTTGCTCGTGCCTCGATGTAGAGAGTTTCGCAGTCGCCCTCCTTCACGCCAACTTTGATGCGTCCATCGTCAATCATTCGGCGTCCTTTCTCTACTGCCTCAGCGCTGACATCGCGCAAGACTTCGAGTTGATATTCGGTTTTGCCCACTATGGCACCGAGGGCTATGGCGATAGGCAGGCCAATCATATCCGTTCCGGGTATGCCTACGCCCATAGCATTTTTGAGCACATTGGGGCTAAGCAGCACCACAATCTCCTCTGGTTCAGCGCCAAGCGCCTCCACTGCACGAGCTGTACAGAGCGACACAGCTATGGGTTCAGTACATCCCATTGCGGGCACGACCTCGCGATTGATTAGGTCGATAATATCCTTTCTGATTTGGGCAGATAACATAGAAGTAGGCTTATTAGGTCAGTAAAAATATACTTTATTATATATAGGACTAATGTTTTATGGCACTAACGCCTTTCAAAGGTAAGTATTTTTTCCCTTACTCCTTATGTGCGAGGGCAATTATTTATCAATCACGCCCGAGCCGATAAGTTCATCGCCATCGTACCAAGCGGCAAACTGGCCGGCGGTAATACCTCTTTGTGGCTCATCGAATAGGATGTAGCCACCCTCGTCGGTCACATAGAGCCTTGCGCTCTGCAAGGGTTGGCGGTAGCGTATGCGCACCATAAATCGCTGAGGCTCATCGCCCACCTGCATACGTCTATCCTCCCTCACCCAGTGCATCTCTTCGGGTCGGATGTGGAGTGCCGAGCGGAGTAGTCCGGGGTGGGTGTGGCCCTGACCCACATAGACAATGTTGCGCTCCACGTCGCTCGCAATGACAAACAGGGGCAGAGCTGTGCCACCCACGCCCAAGCCGTGACGCTGACCGATAGTGTAGAAGTGAGCGCCTGAGTGAGTGCCCACCTTTCGGCCATCCTGAGGGGTGTAGGCGTATGGCGTACTTAGTGCCACAACATCCTCTTGTCCAACAAGTTGCTCCTCTTGCTCGGCTGTGCGATAGCCCTCCCACGAGGCCGCAATCTCCACAATACGCCCCTTCTTGGCGGCGAGTTTTTGTTGGAGGAAAACCGGCAAATCGACCTTACCCACAAAGCATATACCCTGTGAGTCTTTGCGCTTGGCTGTGGCCAGATGGTGCTCCGCAGCCACCTCTCTTACCTCGGGTTTGAGCATATCGCCCACAGGGAAGAGCGCACGCGAGAGTTGCTCCTGAGAGAGCTGACAGAGGAAGTAGCTCTGGTCTTTGTTGGGGTCGGTGCCTGCCAGCAATCGGTGAGTGCCATCGGGCAGGTGTTCAACCCTACAATAGTGACCCGTAGCCACCCAGTCGGCACCCAATTTGAGCGCCTCCTTCAAGAAGACGTCAAACTTTATCTCTCTATTACAGAGCACATCGGGATTGGGTGTGCGTCCCTTTTCGTACTCGGCGAACATATAATCGACCACCCTTTGGCGATACTGCTCCGAGAGGTCCACCATACGAAACGGTATATCGAGCCTCTTGGCCACAAGTTCGGCAAAGAGACGGTCGTCTTCCCAAGGGCACTCGCCACTGAGCGTACCAACCGTATCGTGCCAATTGACCATAAAGAGTCCTATGACCTCATAGCCTTGTTCTATAAGTCTCTGTGCAGCCACCGACGAATCTACACCGCCCGAAAGCCCCACAACTACACGTTCCTTCTTACCCATTTGTAACTACTGTTTGCTATTTTGAAAAAAAAGCCTGACCAAAGAGAGTCAGGCTTTGCACTTATGCCCCAACAAGAGCAGCAGGAGGCATTAGTTGGCCTTCATCTGCTTGAAGAGCTCGTTGTAGTGGTTGAATTTCTCCATATACTCCTCTTTGGTATTGCGCACTTGGAAGCAGATACTTTTGAGGAACTCAACGGTGTTAATGTCGGCGGGGTTCAACTCGTGTGCCTTCTCGAAGGGCTCAATCGAAGCTGCGTAAGCCTCAATTGCGCTATTCAGAACGCTACCACGATTCTCGTCATTCCACGACATCTGGTTGGCCTGCTGGTTCAGGTCGTCGCCCTTACGGGTGAGGGTGTAGGCCTTATTGAGGTAGAGGTTGATGTTGGAGGGCTCAACAGCAATAGCTTGGTCGAACATACCAACAGCCTCGTCGTACATCTTCAACTCTGCATACACAGCGCCCAAGCCAATCATCAACTGAGCGTTGGTAGCGTCGGCAGCGATAGCAGCTTTGAGTTTCTCAATCATTGGCTCGGGGCTCTCGCCAAGCACCAGATAGACGTCGGTCATACAGGAGATGATGTCCGAGTTGCCGGGGAATTTCATCAGAGCGTTCTCCAAGAACTCCTTAGCCTCAGCCATTTTCTCTTTGTTCTCCAAGTAAGCACCACGGTAGGAGTTGTAGAGTACATTGTAGAGTGCGCCCTCGGCGTAGTAACCAAGGCTCTCGGCAATCTTCAAGTTCTCAATACTACCCTCATAGTCACCTGCAAAGTGAGCCAAGTAACCAGCGTTGAAGATACTGGTGGTATCGGGGGTCATAGCGGCCTCAGGGAGGATAGATACCTCGTAAGCCCTCTTGTAGTAGTCGGTTGCACCTTTGTAGTCGTGCATAAAGAACTTGCTACCTGCATTCTTACGCAGAACATTGTTTACAGTCAGGAAGCCCTCGCTAACCTTCTTAGCCAACTTAGGATTGAGTTCGAGCGATTTGCGGTAAGCCTCGATAGCCTCATTGATAGCCTCGGGGTAGATGGGCTCAGTTACGTTCCAACCGGCAACAGCATCGTTGGCAACATATACATCGTAGGCGCCATAGCCGAGTTTCAGATACTGGTCGTTACCAATGGTGGCCATCTCCTGAGTCAGAGGGTTGCCCACCTTCATCAGCAGCAGGTTTACAGGTGCGGTCTCGAAAATCTGGTTGGTGTAGGCGGTCTCCGCATCAATCATAATCTCGGCACGTTTCATCCAAGTGGATGCTTTCAGTGCTTTCTTCTCATTTGCAACATCGGCATCGGATTTAGCGATTTTCTTCTGATACACCTCGGGGTTAACCTTTACAGGCTGCTCCTGTGCAATCGAAGGCAAGCACATCATAAGTGCCGCTGCAATGGTCAGTAATGTCTTTTTCATAGTAATAATGTATTTGTAAGTGTTTGTTTGGTTAATTCGTTGTTATTCAACAGACTACTCCTCGGAGGGGGTTTCAGCCTGAGGCTCTACAACAGCCTCGGCATCCTTTGCGACCTCAGCACCCTCAGCCAGAATCTCTGCGCCCTCGGCTGCTATGAGTTCGTCCTCTTCCTCCTTAGGGACTGCTACCACGGAGGCAATCGAGTCGCCCTCGCGGAGGTTGATGATTTTCACACCCTGAGTAGCCCTACCTGCCACCCTGATGTCGGCCACCGAGGTGCGGATAGTAGTGCCACTGCGGTTAATAATCATAAGGTCGTTCTCGTCGGTCACAGCTTTCAGAGCCACAAGATTGCCCGTCTTGTCGGTCACTTGGATGGTCTTGACACCCTTACCGCCCCTATTAGTAACGCGATAATCGTCCAACTCAGTACGTTTGCCATAGCCTTTTTCGCTCAGCACGAGAATATCTTTACCATCGCCAGGCTCAACGCAGGCCATACCGACAACTCGGTTGCCCTCCTCAATCTCAACGCCCCTAACGCCGGTGCTGACACGACCCATAGCCCTAACTTTCTCCTCATTGAAGCGGATGGCCTTACCCTCGTAGGTGGCAATCAGAATCTCCGACTTGCCGTTAGTAAGGGTTACATCCACAAGCTGGTCGTCCTCACGCACATTGATTGCGGCTACACCATTGCGTCGTGGACGCGAGTACTCCTCCAAAAGCGTCTTCTTGACAACGCCCTGCTGGGTACACATAACAATGTAGTGGCTCTGTACGAAATCCTTATCCTCCAAGTGGCGGATGTTGATGTAGGCCCTCACCTTATCGTCGGGCTCAATCTGGATAACATTCTGAATAGCCCTACCCTTCGAGGCCCTTGTGCCCTCAGGAATCTCATACACTTTCAGCCAGTAGCAACGGCCCTTCTCCGTAAAGAAGAGCATCGTATTGTGCATTGTAGTCACATAGATGTGCTCGATGAAATCCTCATCGCGGGTGGCGCTACCCTTCACACCAATGCCGCCTCGGTGCTGCGAACGATACTCCACCAGAGGAGTACGCTTGATGTAGCCCATATGCGAGATGGTAATCACCTGCTCGTCGTCGGCATAGAAGTCCTCGGGGTTGAACTCGCCGGCACTCATCACAATCTCGGTGCGGCGCTGGTCGCCATATTTCTCTTTGATTTCAAGCGTCTCTTCCTTAACAACTTGCAACTGCATCTGCTCACTAGCAAGGATGCTGTTGAAGTACTCAATCTGCTCCAAGAGCTCTTTGAGTTCCGACTCCAACTTACCACGCTCCAAGCCTGTCAGTGCCCTGAGCCTCATATCGACAATAGCCTGTGCCTGCAACTCCGACAGACTGAAACGCTCCATCAGACCGCTCTTTGCCAAGTCGGGTGTAGCAGCCGCCCTAATGATGCGGATAACCTCGTCGATGTTGTCCTGAGCAATGAGCAAGCCCTGCACGATGTGAGCCCTTGCCTCGGCAGCAGCCAAGTCGTGTTTAGTACGACGCACAACAACCTCGTGACGGTGCTCCACAAAGGCTTTCACCATATCCTTGAAGCTCATCAACATAGGCCTACCACCCACCAAGGCGATATTGTTTACCGAGAAGGAGCTCTGCAAGGGGGTGTTTTTGTAGAGGTGCTGCAAGACAACGCTCGATACGGCATCTTGTTTGAGGATAATCACAACCCTCACGCCATCAATATCACTCTCGTCGTTGATATAGGAGATACCCTCAATCTTCTTCTCATTGACCAACTGGGCAATCTTCTGCACCAACTCGGCCTTATTGACCATATAGGGAATCTCGGTAACAACGATGCACTCCCTGCCGCTCTTGGTATATTCAATCTCGGTTTTGGCCCTAACAACAACCCTACCACGACCTGTGGTAATGGCCTCCTTAACGCCCTCGTAGCCATAAATAATAGCACCAGTGGGGAAGTCGGGACCTTTCACAAAGTGGCACATATCCTCAGGCTCCATATCGGGATTGTCGATGTAGGCGCAGATGGCATCGCAACACTCCGAGAGGTTGTGGGGAGCCATATTTGTAGCCATACCTACGGCGATACCGTTAGAGCCATTGACCATCAGCAGAGGGATGCGAGTGGGCAGCACGGTAGGCTCCAACTCAGTATCATCGAAGTTGTAGGTGAAATCAACCGTATCTTTGTCAATGTCGGCCATAACCTCGTCGGTAATCTTCCTCATACGGGCCTCGGTGTAACGCATTGCTGCGGGCGAGTCGCCGTCCATCGAACCAAAGTTACCCTGACCATCCACCAGAGGATAGCGCAAGCTCCAAGGCTGAGCCATACGACACATAGCGTCGTAGATGGAGCTATCGCCGTGGGGGTGGAACTTACCCATAACCTCACCGACGATACGGGCACTCTTACGAGTAGGCTTGTGGGAGTAGAGTCCCAACTCGTGGCTCATACCGTAGAGGATGCGGCGGTGTACGGGTTTCATACCGTCCCTCGCATCGGGCAGAGCACGCGAAACAATCACCGACATCGAGTAGTCGATGTAGGCCGATTTCATCTGCTCTTCGATTTTGACCGGGACAATACGGCCGGTCAATACCTC